>JBFIUJ010000017.1:0-15281 GCA_041607595.1 Gemmatimonadales bacterium
GGACCGGGAAGCCGAGATGGACGACTACCTCGGCTTCCTGGACGCGGTGTGGCGGACGGTGAGCGCGGGACGCGCGGAGCCCGAGATCCCGACCCTCACCGTCCTGGGCTTCTCTCAGGGCGCGGCCACCGCGGCGCGGTGGGCCGCGAGCGGCCGGGCGCCGGTCTCCCGCCTCGTCCTCTGGGGCGGCCTGCTCCCGGCGGACGCCGGAGCCGATCGCCTCCGGGGCTGCGCCCTGACCTACGTGATCGGGGAGCAGGATCGCTACCTCCCCGCGGCACGGGTCGAGACGGAAGCTGAGGGCGTGCGGCGGCAGGGCCTGGCCGTCGACGTGGTGACCTACGCCGGCGATCACGCCATCGATCCGGACGCGCTGCTCGGCCTGGTGCAGGGCTGAGCCCCCCGACGCCGGGCAACTTCGCACGGAATCCCATCCGGAGACCCCACGTGCAACAGATCAAGGGCAGCGTCCTCAAGGCCCGACTCGGCTTCGTGGAGGAGCGTTTCGGGCAGGACCGTCTCGCGGCCGTGCTCGAGGCACTGCCCGAGGACGACCGGAAGGAGCTCCGCCAGATCCTCACCGTGAAGTGGTACCCCTTCGATCTGGGCAAGCGACTCGATCGGGCGATCGTGGAGGCCTTGGGCGGAGGAGACGCCACATTCTTCGAGCGGCTGGGCGAGGCCTCCGCGGAGAAGAACCTGGGCACGCTGCACAAGGGGTTCCTGACCCACGGCCGGCCGCACGACTTTCTGGCCCAGGCGCAGGCGATCTACAGCCTCTACTATCAGACGGGGCGCCGCGAGTACGAGCGGGTGGGAGAGCGCGAGGGGCTGCTCACGACCCACGAGGCCGAGACGTTCAGCGCGCCGGACTGCAGCACGGTCGTGGGGTGGTACCGAAAGGCGCTGGAGATGTGCGGCGCCAAAGGGGTGACGGTGCGGGAAGAGGAGTGCCGAGCCCGTGGGGGCGCCGTCTGTCGGTACCGGGTCTCCTGGACCTGAGGACCCTCGCGGCGCCGCTCCACCCCTGAGACCTCACCACCACCTTTCTCGACGCCCGCGCCGGCTCAGGCCGGCGGATCGAGACCTAGACTCGGCGCTTGGCCTCCGGGAACCCGAGGGCGCGGTTGAGCCACCGCACCAACGGCAGCATGGCTGCGAAGTCCCGAGCCAGGACGCTCGCGAGGCGACGGCCCAAGACGATTCGGTCCTCCAGCGGCCGGTGGACGGTGAAGGACTGGTGGCGGAGCCAAGGCTCGGCCGGGTGGCCGGGCGCGTAGCCGCGCGGCAGGCGCGTCAGCATCGCCTCCTCGTCCAGGCCGCCGTAGCGGCGGCGGAGCGCCGGCCCGCGGGCGATCCGCCCGAAGCCCTTGGGGTCCTCGGCGATGGCCTCCCGAAGGCGCCGGAGCGCCGGGCGGGCCGGCATCCAGATGCCGCCGGCGACGATGCAGGCACCCGGCTCCAGGTGGAAGTAGAACCCGGCGCCGCCGGAGGCCGCCTCGCGGCCCACGGACCGCCCGGCGTCCCGGTGATAGAGCCAGCAGGCGGCGTGGGTCTTGTACGGCGACTTGTCCTTCGAGAATCGAACGTCCCGGTGAATCCGGAAGAGCGACCGCTTCGGCTCGCCCACGATTTCGGGCGCGAGGCGGGCCAGCCGCACGTCCAGTTCCTCGACCAGCGCGCGGAGCGGATCGCGCACCGCGGACTCGTAATCCTCCCGGTGCCGGGCGAACCACTCCCGGGTGTTGTGCCGCTTGAGCCCCCGGAGGAACCGGAAGGCCTCCTCCCCGAACCCGCGAAAGGAGGTCCGGGCCGCGGGGGGCGTCGCCTTGGCCTTCCGCGGTCGGGCCACGAGGGACTCCTTGTCGGATTTGGAGAGCTGCTTCAGCGCCCACTCCCGCCGCTGGGCCGCGGCGCGATCCGGGGCCGGCTCGACGTGCACCAGGGTGACCGGTCGGCGGCTTCGGGTGTAGGCGCCGCCCCGGCCGGCGTTGTGCGCCGCCGCGCGGGCCACGGGGTCGCGGGCGATGCCGGTGTAGAGGGACCCGTCCGCACAGCGGGCGAGGTAGACGAAGTACGCCATGCGGACGGGGCCGGATGGCGGCCGGCGCGGGGCGCCCGCGCCGCCGCCTCCTGCGTGACCCTTAGATGGTCACCCGCAGGCGGGCGTAGTAGTACCCGCCGTTCATCCCGAACTGCGTGACCCGGCGGCTATAGACGAACCGGCCGTCGCTGATATTGGCCGGCTTCGTCTGCTCGTCCGGGAAGGTATTGAAGATGTTGGCCCCGCCGACGTTGAGCCGCAGACCGGTGAACAGCTCGTAGGACAGGTCCAGGTCGATCAGGGTCTTGGCCCCGAAGGTCTCGTCCAGGGCGGGGTCGGTCGGCCGGTACTCGATCGAGCCGTAGTAGGTGGCGCGGCCGAGGATGGCCAGTCGGCCAGCGGCGTAGCGGGCGGAGAACGACCCTTTGGTACGCGGAAGCGCCGTCTCCAGCCGGTTGCGCTCCTCCCGGTCGAAGAGCCGGCCCCGCACGGCTTCCAGGTCGCCGTTGGCGAAGGTGTCCGCCACGGCCGCCGGGATGTTGACCCGCTGGACCTCGGTCTTGGTGAAGTTGGCGGCCCCGGTCAGGGTCAGGAGGCCGGACCCGACCTGGCGGGTGTAGGAGGCCACGATGTCGAGGCCGGTGGTCTTGGTGTCCACCGCGTTGGTGAAGAACTGGGCGGCCGTGACGCCCTCCCGCTGGAAGGGCTGGAGCAGCCGGGCGACGATCGTGTCGCTGTTGGCGAACCGGCTGCTCAGCACGATCCGGTCGTCGATCTCCACGCGGTACACGTCGGCCGTGAACGTCAGCTCCGGCGTGGGCCGGGCGGTCAGGCCGGCGCTCAGGTTGACCGAGGTCTCCTCCTTCAGGTCCGGCACCCCGAACGCCTTGGTGACGCGGCTCTGGTTGTTGCTGGTCAGCACCCGGCTCGGGTCGAGGGCCCCCGTGGACGGGTTGATCAGGAACTGGATGCTCACGTTGTTGAACCACGCCTGCTGCAGCGACGGGGCGCGGAAGCCCGTGCTCACGGCTCCGCGCAGCGAGACGTCCCGGGCTACCTCGTAGCGGGCCGCAATCTTGCCGTTCACCGTATTGCCGAAGTCGCTGTAGTCCTCGAACCGTCCGCCGATGTCGATGAGCAGCTTGTCGGACAACTCGCTCTCGAAGCCGCCGTAGACCCCGATGCTGTTGCGGCTCCGATTCACCGCGTTCGACGGCTGGAACCCGGGGAAAACCTGCGAGCCCGGCTCCTTCGGTGCCCCGCTTGCCGTGGTGTCGAAATCGATCCCGGGTCGGCTCCCGCCGTTGCCCAGCTGCCAGGACGCCGCCTCACCTGGCTCGATGCGGTAGGCTTCGGTGCGGAACTCCGCGCCGGTCACGAAGGCGAGGCTGCGGAGCGCCCCTCCGGTGTCGATCGGCCGGACCACGTCGAGGTTGCCGGTCGATTGGTTGAACACGAGCCGCCCGGCGTCGAAGGTGATGGGGCTGGACGCGCCCAACGAGGCGTTGTTCGAGTTCTCGATGTTGAACTGGAATGCGTTGAACCCGTGGCCCAGGCTGAAGTCGATGTCCCAGCCGTTGGTGTTGCCGCGCACGCCGGCGTAGAACGACTGGTCCACGATGCCCGTGGCGATCTCCGGCAGGAACCCGTTCGGGTAGATCTGCGGCACCACGCGCGCCGTCTGGTTCGGAAGACGGTAGAAGCCGGTGGCGCTGCCGTTCCGGAACGATGCTCCGCCGAAGCTATAGAACTCGGCCACATCGCCGATCGGCACCACGGTGTTGAACGCGGCCATGCCGATCTCCGCCGCCGACTGGCCCACCTGCATGGTGAAGTCCCGACGGGTGAGGCCGCGGGCCGCGAGCTCGGCGTCCGTGGCCGCCGTGCCGGTGATCCCGGGGAAGATGTCGCCGGTCCAAGGATTGGCCCGGTCCGTCCGCTCCCGGGTCAGGTACTCGGCCGAGACGTTCAAGAACCCTCGGCCCCCGATGCGGAACCCGTAGTTCGCCTCCGCCTTCACCTGCTCGCCGTCCCCCTCGCCCGTGACGCCCACGGAGCTCGTATAGTCGATCTGCTCCACGTCGTCCTTCAGGACGATGTTGATGACGCCGGAGATGGCATCGGAGCCGTACTGCGCGGCCGCCCCGTCCCGTAGCACCTCGATCCGCTCGATCGCCGAGGTCGGGATGGCGTTCAGGTCCACGCCCACCGTCCCCCGCCCGAAGGTCCCGTTGACGTGGACCAAGGCGCTCGGGTGGCGGCGCTTCCCGTTCACCAGCACGAGGACCTGGTCGGGTCCCAGGCCGCGCAGGCTTGCCGGGTTGATGTGGTCGGTGCCGTCGGCGATCGTCTGATGGGATGCGTTGAAGGCCGGGGCGACGGTGGCGAGGATCTGATTGATCTCGGTCTGCCCCACCTCCTTGATCTCCGCGGAGGTGATCACGTCCACTGGCACGGGCGTCTCGATCGTGCTCCGGGTGGTCCGCGAGCCGATGACGACCAGCTCCTCGACTTGGGTGGGGCTCGGCGTGAGCCGGAACGCCACCGCTGCGGTCCCACCCGGCGGAACCGTCACCTGCTCCTCGGCCGGGGCGTACCCGATGAGGTAGACCCGCAGGCGATAGGCCCCCGCCGGCAAGCTGATCTCGAAGGTGCCCCGGGGGCTCGAGGTCGTGATCCTGGCACTGCCGACCACGAGCACCCTCGCATCCGCCAGCGGCTGGGACGTCTCGGCTGAAACGATGGTCCCCGCGATCGTCCCCTGCTGGGCCTGTGCGTGCTCCGTTGCCACGAACACGCTCACGAGGGCCGCGCCGGACATCCAGCGCATAGGCGCCCAGGCCGTCCGGGTCATGCAGACCTCCTTGTTCGGGAACGCTTTCAGTATAGCAGCCGGGCCGGGCCGGCGCGAACGGCCCCGCGCTCGGTCGGCTTGCTTCGGCCCGCAACAGGGGCCTACATTGACGATCGTTTTCCGCCGGCCCCCACCGCCGGCGGCCGCCCTCCGCGTGAGGACCCATGGCAGAACCCGTGTCGCCGAGCACCGCCCCCGACCGGGCCCCGCCCAAACGGGCGCCGGGCCGGGTGCTGCCCAACCAGCGGACCCTCCTCTCGTGGATCTTCGCGGCGCGGCTGGCCGTGGCGGTCGCCACCCTGGTGGGGGCCTCCCTCCTGTGGACCGAGACGCCGGATCTGGCCTTCCTGGTCAGCGTCTCCGTCCTCCTGGCCTTCACCGTGACGGTCTACGGATGGTGGGCCACCTGGGTGCGCGAGATCGTGCCGGGGGTCGGCTTCCTCTTGGTGCAGGCCGTGGTGGACCTGGGTGTGGTGACGACCGTGGTCCACGTCACGGGGGGCGGCGGGAGCCCGTTCCCCGCGCTCTTCGTGGTGGTCATCGCGGCCTACGCCATCCTCATGCCCGCCTGGGCTGGGACGGTCACCACCCTGCTCGCGGCGGGGCTCTACTTCGCCGACTCCTACTGGGCGTATCCCCAGACCCTCGACCTCAGCTTCTGGGGCCAGGTGGCGGTCCTGGTGGTCGTCTTCCCGATCGTCGCCGCGCTCGGCGCCCGGCTCCGGCGGGCCAGCCTGGAGCAGGATTCGCTACAGACCGAGCTGAAGCGCGTCCGCCTCGAGGCGGACGAGATCCTCCGCAGCATCCGCTCGGGGGTGCTCACCGTGGACGGGATGGGGCGGCTCGCCTTCATCAACCCGACCGCGGCTCGGCTCCTGGGCGTGGACGCGGAGGCGCAGCTCGGCCACCCGATCCTCGACCTGCTCCAGGAGCGCTCCATCGAGCTCTGGACCGCCCTTACCGCCGGCATCCGGAACGGGAAGAAGGTGAGTCGCGCCGAGGGCGCCCTCGCCCGGCCGGACGGCTTCGCGTGCCCGATCGGACTCAGCACCACGACCTTCGAGCCGGAGGGCGGCGGGCTCCCGTCGGTCACGGCCCTCTTCGCCGACATCACCGATTCCAAGCAGCTCCAAGAGCTGCACCTGCGCGCTCAGCGGCTGGAAGCCGTCGCGGCGTTGAGCGCATCGCTGGCCCACGAGATCCGCAATCCGCTGGCCTCGATCCGAAGCTCGGTCGAGCAGCTCTCCCGCTCGGCCCGCGCGGACGACGACGAGCGGTTCCTGGCGCAGCTGATCGTGCGCGAGACCGATCGGCTCAGCCGCCTGCTCACCCAGTTCCTCGACTTCTCCCGGGTGCGTGCCAGTCGCTTCGTGCCGGTGGACCTGCACGAGGTCGCGGTGGCCGCCTGCCAGCTGGTGCGGGAGCATCCGGATTGCTCTCCCGGCGCGACCCTTCGGGTCGAGGGCGGGTCCACCGTGCTCGACGGCGACGAAGACCTGCTGCACCGCGTCGTGACCAACCTGCTGCTCAACGCCGTCCAAAGCTCGCGCGGCGCGATCGACGTCTCCATCACCACCAGGCGCGCCAGCGAGAATGACCTGCCGGAGGGGTGCGTGATGGAGAATCCGGTCTGCATCTCCGTGCAGGACTCCGGTCCGGGCATTCCGGCGGAGATCCGGGAGTCGCTCTTTCAGCCGTTCGTCACCGGGCGGCCCGGCGGGACCGGTCTCGGGTTGGCGATCGTCCAGCGCGGCGTCGAGGCGCACCACGGCCTCGTCCTGGTGGACTCGGGCCCGGACCGGGGGACCACCTTCACGATCTACATGCCGGCCCGGATCCGGACGGAGGAGGCGGCGTGAGCCGGTCCGCCTCGGTGCTGGTGATCGACGACGAGTCGGGAATCCTCGACACCTTGAGGATCCTGCTCAAGAAGGAAGGGTTCAACGTCACCACCGCCCAGGGCGGCAAGGCGGGACTGGAGCACATCCGGGCCGGCACCCACGACATCATCCTGTCGGACGTCCGGATGCCGCAGGTCGGAGGGCTCGACATCCTCCACGCCGCCCGGGAGCAGGACCCCATGACCCCGGTGATTCTGATGACCGCCCAGGCCTCGCTCCAGACGGCCATCGGTGCGGTCAATGCCGGGGCGTTCTACTACATCCAGAAGCCGTTCTCCAACGACGAGCTGCTCACCATCCTGCGCCGCGCGTGCGAGTTCCGGGCCGTCCGGGTGGAGAACAAGCAGCTGAAGCAGGAGATCCGGCGCCGAGGCGGGGGAGGGCTCGCCCGCCCGATCGGCAAGTCGAAGCGGTTCCTCGACGTGCTCCGGCTGGCGGAGCAGGTTGCCCCCACCGACTCCACCGTCCTGATCCAGGGCGAGAGCGGGACCGGCAAGGAAGTCGTGGCCCGCTACATCCACCAGCTGTCGGAGCGCGCGGACGGTCCCTTCCTCTCGATCAACTGCGGCGCCCTGCCGGAGACCCTCCTGGAGAGCGAGCTGTTTGGCCACCTGAAGGGCTCCTTCACCGGCGCGGTGCGGGACAAGCAGGGGCTCTTCGCCGCCGCGCGGGGAGGCACCTTCTTCCTGGACGAGGTCGGGGAGATGCCGGCCTCGCTGCAGATCAAGCTGCTCCGCGTGCTGCAGGAGCGGGAAGTGATCCCGGTCGGCGCCACCGAGGCGATCCCGGTGGACGTGCGCATCGTGGCGGCGACCAATCGGGACCTGGAGGAGGAGATCCGGCGCAACAACTTCCGGTCCGACCTCTTCTACCGGCTCAACGTGATCGCGCTGGAGCTCCCGCCCCTGCGGGACCGGCGGGACGACCTCCTCCTGCTGGTCGAGAGCTTCCTCCAGACCCTGGCCACGTCCATGGGGTCCGATGCCAAGGCGCTCGCGGCCGAGGCGCTGGACGCCGTGATGGTGTACGATTGGCCCGGCAACGTCCGCGAGCTGGAGAACGCGCTCGAGCACGCGGTGGTGCTGACCCGCGCATCCGTCATCGAGGTGTCCGCCCTGCCGGAGCGCATCACCCGCCGGCGGCGGGAGCCGCTCGTGGCGGAGCGCGCGGCGCTCAACCCGACCCTCGACCTCATCGAGCGGGCCTACATCATGTGGGTCCTGCAGGCCGAGGGGGGCAACAAGACGCGCGCGGCCGAAGTGCTGGGCATCGATCCCTCCACGCTCTACCGCAAGCTCAGCCGCTACGAGGAACAGCCCACCACCAGCTGACGCCGGCTCCGTCCGGATCCAGGCGGCGAGCGCGGCACGCGCCCCCTCGGTCCGGACCCGCCGCTCGTGGTGCCGCCTCCGCCACAGCACCCCGTCCCCCCCGAGAGGGTCGGTCCGACCCCGGAAGTCCGTGACGATCCGCGCCAGCGGCGAGCACGGGGTCCCGTCCGGCGCCAGGACCGGCGCGAAGCGCGGCGCCGGCGATCGCGCCGCCAGGCCGACGAGCGCCACCAGGCCGTCCGGCCGAAGCGCCGACGCGATTAGGGCGACGCCGACTCCCCGCGCGGGTAGCCCCTCCCACACGGTCAGGACCGCCAGCGCGGCGGGACTCCGGGCCCGCGGCCCGAAGGCCCCGGGCCGGCGGGTATGGAGACGGACGAAGTAGACCGGGCCGGGCATGGGCGCTCCAGGAGCTGAGCGCCCAGGGTACGGGCGAGAGGTGCCGCCGCCGGGATCACCTCCGCCCGGCACGGACCCGGGCGACGCGGTCCGAAGGGCCCTCGGCGCGAGCGGGCCAGGGTTCTTGCAAAAAACCCGGCCGCGGCTTCGACGGAGCCTGGGCTCGGGGCCGGGCAAAACGCCATAAGACGTTGTAATAAAATGACTTAAACGAGCTGGCCATGGCTGGCACGGCCGTTGCCCATAGGGTCGGCGAGTTCTAAAAACCGAGTTCGCGTACCACGAGGGTGGGACCGAGCGGAGTAAACTCACCAACGGAGGCAGTCCATGATGAATCGCAAGGGCTTCACCCTGATCGAGCTGCTGATCGTGGTCGTGATCATCGGCATCCTGGCGGCGATCGCGATCCCGAAGTTCGCCAGCACGAAGGAGAAGGCGTATCTCGCCTCGATGAAGTCGGACCTGCGCAACGTGGCCACGGCGGAAGAGGGCTACTTTGCGGACAACCAGCTGTACCTCGGCGGGACCGCCAGCAACGTCGCCGGCGTCGCCACTCCGATCGCCGCGATGGGCAACTACACCCCGTCGGCCGGCGTGACGGTCGTGATCACCGCGACCGCGGGCACCGGCTGGAGCGCGGTTGCGACCCACTCGGCGCTTCCCGCGGGCCGTCAGTGCTCCATCTTCCTCGGGGTCGCGGCGGTTGCGCCGGCGACTGTCGAGGGCGAGCCCAAGTGCAACTAAGCCCCAACCGGGCTTGAGCGAGCGAGGGCGGCGTGCGGTCACGGCGTCGCCCTTCTCGCGGGGCCTCTCGAGGGACGATCCCATGACGCGCGCCACTCCGACACAGTCTAGCCGAGGGAGCCGGCTTACCCCCCTGGGTCGGCGCGCTCCCGGTTCCGAGGCCGCAGCCGGGACCGTCCGGTGGAACCGGGGCTTCACCCTGATCGAGCTGCTGATCGTGGTTGTGATCATCGGCATCCTCGCGGCGATTGCCATCCCGAAGTTCGCAAACACCAAGGAGCGGGCCTACGTCGCCCAGATGAAGGGCGACCTGAGGAATCTGGCCACCGCTCAGGAGTCGTACTCCACGGACTTCGCCACCTACTACGGTGGCGCGGTGCCTTCGGCCGCCCTCGTCTACAATCCGTCGACCGGCGTGAGCATCACCATCACCGAAGCCACCGGCGCCGGCTGGGCGGCCACCGCCGCCTACCCGGCGGGGACCGCCCGCACCTGTGCGCTGTACTACGGGGCGGCGACCCCGCCGGCTCCGGCCACGGTGGAGGGCCAGGTCGCGTGCACGCCCTGACGGCCGACCGGCCGACGAAGCGAAGGGCGACAGGCGGTGCCTGTCGCCCGTTTCGTTTGGCCCGCCGGACCATCGGCTGATCCCGGCCCGGCGTCGCCGCCGCCGCGATGCGCGCATCCCGCCGCTCCCTCCGGACCGAGCTCCTCTTCAACCTGGGGTTCCTCACCTCGGCCGCGGTCATCCTGGTCGGCGGCACGACCCTCCTGCTCGGCGGGGCGGACCCGCGCTCCACCCTGTGGGCCCTCGGCGTGCTCTGGCTCGGCAGCACGGCGATCTTCGTGCTGTTCGGGGCCTACCTGGTGCAGCGGCTGATCCTTCGTCCGCTGCGGCAGCTCTCGGCCCAGGCCGATCGCCTGGCCGCGGGCGATCCCGGCCCGCCGCCCCCGGCGCTGGAGACCGAGGAGTTCGCCCATCTGGGCGAGCGGTTCCAGGCGATGGCCGATGACCTCTTGGACGCCCAGAGCCAGGTGGTTCGGGCGGAGAAGCTCGCCGGGGTCGGCCGGCTCGCCGCCGGCGTGGCGCACGAGATCCGCAACCCCCTTGGCGCCCTGGGCAACTACGTGGACGTCCTGCGGAAGCGGGGGGCGGACCCGGAGGTGACCGATGCGATGCGGCGAGAGATCGAGCGGGTGGACCGCATCGTCGAGGGCCTCCTGGCGTACGCCCGCCCCCCCGGCTCTGCCACCGGGCGGGCGGACCTCAACGCGACGGTGGAGACCACCCTCGCCTTCCTCGAGCACCAGGGCGCCCTCCGCGGCCGGGCGGTGACCGTGACGCTCGATCCC
Organism: Gemmatimonadales bacterium; assembly: GCA_041607595.1. Taxonomy (GTDB): domain Bacteria; phylum Gemmatimonadota; class Gemmatimonadetes; order Gemmatimonadales; family GWC2-71-9; genus JBFIUJ01. The sequence goes on from JBFIUJ010000017.1 coordinate 10,627, forward strand.
GCCCTCCCGGCCGTCCGGGGCGATCGCCACGCGCTCGAGCAGGTGGTCGTGAATCTGGTGCTCAACGCGTGCGACGCCGTGCCCGAAGGACGCCTGTGGGTGGGGACCGCCGGCAAGACCCTCCGGCGCCGCTTCCACGAGGAGCGGCGCGGCTCCGACCCGGCCCGCGAGGCGGGCCCGCCGCGGCGGGTGACCCGGCGCTCTCGCCCCTGGCGCGCCGACCTGCCCGAGGGCACCGCAGGCGGCCTCCTCTTCGTCGCCGACGAAGGGCCGGGGGTGCCGGACATCGACCGGGAGCGGGTGTTCGATCCGTTCTTCACCACCAAGGACCCGGGGCGTGGGACCGGGCTGGGGCTGGCCATCGTGGCCCGCACCGTGCACGAATCTGGGGGCGTGGTGTGGGTGGACCGGGCCCGGGAGGGTGGGGCGGTCTTCAAGGTGTTCTTGCCTCTGGCTTCCTGACATGAGGAACGCATGCGTGTCCTGATCGTGGATGACGACGCTGGCCTCCGGCAGTCGCTCGGCCTGCTGCTGCGGGAGGCCGGCCACGAGATGGCCGCCGAGGGCGATCCCGCACGGGCCCTCACCCGCGCGTCGGAAGAGGAGTTCGACGTCATCCTCTGCGACGTCCGCATGCCGGGAATGGACGGGCTCACGTTCCTCCAGCGGTACCGGGCCGGCGGCGGCCAGGCCCTGCTCATCATGATGAGCGCCTACGGCAGCGAGGACGCCGCCCTCGCCGCCATGCGGGAGGGCGCCTACGACTACCTGCACAAGCCCTTCCGGCCGGACGAAGTGGTCCTGACCCTCCGCAAGGCGGAGGAGCGCGAGCACCTGCGCCGGGAGGTCGCCACCCTCCGGGCCAGCCTCGGCGCCGACGCCGTGCGCGAAGAGGTCGTGGCGGAGAGCCAGGCCATGCGCCACGTCCTCGAGCTGGCCAGCAAGGTGGCGGCCCACGGCACCACCGTCCTGATCACGGGGGAGAGCGGCACGGGGAAGGAGGTCCTGGCGCGGGCGATCCACCGGATGAGCCCTCGCCACGAGGCCGGATTCGTGGCGATCAACTGCGCCGCCATCCCGGAGCACCTGCTGGAGAGCGAGCTGTTCGGCTATGTCCGAGGCGCCTTCACCGGCGCCGTCGGCGACCGGCCCGGCCTGTTCGAGGAGGCCGACCGCGGGACGCTCCTGCTCGACGAGATCGGCGATCTGCCGCTCGCGCTGCAGGCCAAGCTCCTCCGCGTCCTCGAGGAGGGCGAGATCCGCCGGGTCGGAGACCGGCGGAACCGACGGGTGGACGTGCGGGTGCTGGCCGCCACGGCCAAGAGCCTGGACGAGGCCCGCGCCGCCGGGGAGTTCCGGGACGATCTCTTCTACCGGCTGAACGTGGTCCAGCTCCACCTGCCGCCCCTGCGGGAGCGGCCGGAGGACATCGGGCCCCTGCTCACCCACTTCGCCCAGCGGACCGCCCAGCGGCTCGGCCGGCCGGTGAGCATCACCCCCCAGGCCCTGACCCTGCTGACGACCCATAGCTGGCCGGGCAATATCCGCGAGCTCCGCAACGCGGTCGAGCGAGCGGCCGTCCTGAGCGAATCGGGGCGGCTCGACCGCGAGGACTTCCCCGCCGGCGGGGGCAGCGCGGAGGCGCGGCCCGGCGCCGCATCGGTGCCGGCTCCCGCGGGCGATGCCGACGAGTACGCGCTCAAGCCCCAGGTCGAAGCGGTGGAGCGGGTCGCGATCCAGCGCGCGCTCGCCGCGGTCGAGGGGAGTCGGCGCGAGGCCGCCCGGCTCCTGGGCGTGAGCCTCCGCACGCTCTTCTACAAGCTGAAGCGCTACGGGCTCGAGTGATGGCTCGCCGGCCGACTCCCCGGTCGCGTCACGCAGGGCTCTCGCTCGTCGAAGTGGTCGTCGCGGTGGCCGTGCTCGGGGTCGGGATCCTCGCCCTGGCCGGCGCCACCAACGCCGTCGCCCGCCTGGCGCGGGAGCACCGCGCCTCGGCCGACGCCGCGCTGGTGGCCGGCAGCCGGGTGGAGCGCGAGCGGGCGCTCGCCGGCGCCGCGGAACCCTGCCCCCGCGCCCCGGGCCACGCCGGCGCGTCCGGCGGCCGGCGCGAAGAATGGTCCCCCGTGGCCGGAGACCCTCGGCTGCTCCGGGTCGTGGTCCGCAGCCCTCCGCCCGGCGCGCGGGCGGACACCCTGGTCGCCCACCTTCCCTGCCCGGGGGAGCATCCGCCCGCGCCATGAGCATTCGCACGCGGCCCGATGCCCCGCCCGGCGAGGATCCGATGGCGCCGGGCCGCGGCAGACGTGCTAGCCTGGGTGCCGGCCGAGGGCCATACCGCCCGGCCGCCAGGGAGGTGGCGGTGACCACATGCCGAGCCGGATTCACCCTCGTCGAAGTGCTGCTCGCCGTCCTGCTGCTGGGGGTGGGCGCGCTGGCCCTGGTCGGGGGGCAGGTCCACGCCACCCGACTCACCGCGCAGGGCCGCCTGCCCACCCGGGCGGCGGCGGCCGCCGCCGCCAGGCTCTCGGACGAGAGTGTCCGCGCCGCCACCCTGGGATGCGCCGCGCTCGGCTCGGGTGCGGCGAGCCACCCACTGGACCTCGAGGAGTCCTGGACGGCCACCCCCGGGGCCCGCAGCCTTCACCTCGTGGACGTGCTCACCTACCGCAGGCTGAGCGGGCCCGGGCCCGACACCGTGGCGACCGTCCTCCCGTGCCCGTAGCCCGAGCGGATCGCGGCGGCACCCGGCGTCGGCCCCGCGGCGTCACTCTGGTGGAGCTGGTGGTGGCCCTCGCGCTGCTCGCTGTGCTGGGCGCACTGGCCGGCCGAATGCTCGTCCGGGGGCAACGTCACGCCACCGGGCAGGCGGAGCGGGCCGGAGTGCAGACTTCGCTCCGCGCCAGCATCGTCGTCCTGCTCACCGAGCTCCGGGAGATCGGACGGGATTCCGTCAACGGGAGCGACCTCCGGGCGATCGCCTCGGACTCGATGACCTATCGGGCGGCCCGAGGGCTCGGCTTCACCTGCGCCGTCTCCCCCAACGAGGTGCGCCTGGTCTCCGCCTCCTTCACCGGCCTGCGGGCCCTGGCGGCGGGGCGCGACAGCCTCTTCCTCTTCGTGGACGGGGACCCCGACCGGGCGGACGACGACCGCTGGGCCGCCCTGCCGGTGTCCCGGACGGGTTCCGGGACGTGCGGCACCGCTCCTGCGATCGTCGTGGAGACCGCCCTGATGGGACTGGATCCGGCGCGGGTCGTGGTCGGCGGGCCGGTCCGGAGCTTCGAGGTGATGCAGGTCAAGCGATATGCGCAGGGCGGGCAGCACTGGCTCGGGCTCCGCTCGGTGACCTCGGGCGAGTCCATCCAGCCCCTGATCGGTCCCCTCGCCCCGGACGGCCTGCGCTTGCGCTATCTCGACGGGATGGGGGCCGAGACCGGGGACCCGAGCCGAGTCCGGCTGGTCGAGATCGCGGTCGAGGCCATCTCCGGCCGGGCGGTGGCGCCGCTTGGAGGAGGGACGCCGGTCCCGATCCGCGATACCCTGCGGGCCGCGGTGGCCCTCCGCAACTCCCTCGGGGCTCCGTGAGTCGCGTCGCGCGGCTGGGCGAGTCCGGTTTCGCGCTGGCGCTCGCCGTCTTCGCCCTGGTGGTGATCGGGGCTCTGGTGGCCACCACGTTCTTCGTGGCCCGGCTCGAGCACCGCAGCGGGGGCAACGTGATGGCGGCCACGCAGGCCTTCGAGGCCGCCGAGGCCGGGATCGCGCTGGGCCTGGAGGCGTGGGATCCGGTGATCCTGGAGGGCCTGCCCGTGGGTGCCGACTTCGCCCTGTCCCAGGGAGAGCTGGCCGGGGGCGTCGCCCGGTACCAGGTCAGGGCGACTCGGCTCGCCGCGAGGGTCTTCCTCGTCTCCTCGGTCGGCGAGCGCCATGGGCGAGACGGGCGGGTCGTGGCGCGAAGGGTCGTGGGCACGCTGGTGCGCTCCGATGGGTTGGGCGGGGTGCATGCGATCTCCCGGGGCTGGGCGCAGCTCTACGAGTGAGCGGCGATTTCAACCTGGTTCACAAGGATACAGTTTCGCGCCACTGTCGCATCAGTCATGTGATCCAGCGACGAGATGCGCTGGATCACCGCGCCGAGCTCGATGGGGCCGCAGATTGGCGAGGCAGGTGATCGGGTTGGGGGGTGGGATGGGGTCGGGCCATTTGCTACAATGGCAACAGGGAAAACGAGTTAGACGTTGTCGCCTTGGAGCAGGCTCGGGCGGGCCCGGATCGAATCCGGAGGGGTGAGCCGACTCCGAAAGGGTCGCTCGCGGGGTGGTTGTCGAGGAGTTTAGAGGCTCATAAGTCCTACCCATCCATATATTTGTTCGCCGTCACCTCAACCATATTAGGAGCTTGACAAAAACTGGGCCCAGTGGTAGCGTAGCCTACCCTACTCACCCCTTTTGACTCCGGGCTACCAATGGCGCTGTCGCTTTTCGGTCGGAGACGGACCACCGTGGGACTGGACATCGGGAGCGGGCTGATCAAGCTGGTGGTGATCAGCCACGGTTCCGGCGAGCCGGTCCTGACCAAGGTGGCCTATGCGTCCGTGGTGGACGACGCGATCGTCGAGGGCGAGGTGATGGATCCCGGGATCGTCGCGGACGCGATCA
>JBFIUJ010000018.1:0-14874 GCA_041607595.1 Gemmatimonadales bacterium
CCCCATGAACACGACGTTGGTCGGCTTGGCCTCCGGATCCCGCAGCACCAGCTCCCGCACCTGTCCCGCGATCTCGAAGACGCCGAGGTTGCGCCGGAAGCCCATCCGGCCGGTGGCGCAGAAGACGCACCCGAGCGCGCACCCGGCTTGGGAGGAGATGCAGAGCGTCCGCCGGCTCCCGGACGGGATGAGCACCGACTCGATCGCCTCGCCGTCGGCGAGCCTCCAGAGGAGCTTGACCGTCCCATCCTGGGAGCGCTCCTCCACCTCGGCGACGAGCCGAGGCAATGGCAACTCGGCATCCAACGCCTCCCGGAGCTCGCGCGGCAGCTCGGTGGCGTCCTCCCACCGGGCGACCGGCTGCACCCAGAGCCGGCGGTGCATCTGGTCCACGCGATAGCGGGGAAGCCCCCGCGCCTCCGCGAACGCGGCGAGGCGCTCGCGCGCGGTGGCGGGGGCGACGTCGAGCAGCGAGTCCGCGGAGTCAGGCGAGCGGGAGAACTGGGCGGCCATGCCGGAAGATAAGCGCAAGGGCCGAGTCGCCCGCCTAGGAGGGGAGAACCCGAGCAGGCGGGGTCGGCCCGCTGGTGGGGTGGCTAGGGGGCGGGGGCGCCGACCTCTCCCCACGCGGCGACCCGGTCGCCACCCAGGACACGCGCGAGCGCGTCGAGACGGGCGGCCCGAGAGGCCTGCGGGTCGAGCCCCCGCAGCGCGGCGTCCACCTCCCAGGCCGAGATCGGGCGGTGAACCGCGATGACGATTGACGGGGCGAGGGGCGGGCGCGCGGTCCTCCGGAGGGTCGATGCCTCGACGCGATAGAAAACCGTGCCGCCGACCAGTCGCTCGTTCAGGCGCGGCTGCTCTAGGTTGCTGAGGGCGCCGACGCTCGCGTGGACGCTCGGCGTCATCCGCGCATCCCACGGCCGCCACGGGCCGCAGCAGCAGCAGGTGAACGCGTCTCCCAGTCCCAGCGGGCCGGGGGCGCCGACCGTGACCGAGGCAATCCCCGCTGGCCGCACGTCACTGGGCCAGGCGGCACCAGGGTAGAGTCGCACCAGATCGCTCCCGACCTCCGCCAGGAGAACGACCGCCGCTGGTCTCGGAAGCGTCACTTCCACGTCCCAGCGGCCCAGCCCGAGCCGCCAGGCGGCCGTTCGGATCTCAGGCGCGGCCTGCGCCGGGATCGGGGTCGGGTCCGGCGATGCTGCCGGGGCGCAGGCGGCCGCGAGCGCGAGGCCGCAACAGAGCAGCGTGGTCCGCATCGATCCCTCCGCGCGGCGAGGAGCGGTGTCCGCAAGGGTCCGCTCCACGATAGAGGATCGGACCCGACCGCGCCACCAGCCCCGGGCGGGAAGGCCTAAGCCTCTGCCCGATAATCGCTTGCTGGCGTTTCGCGCGCCCATTACGTTTAGCGTGATGCCCACCGGTATCTCCCACCCGTGCCGCTGACCGCCCTTCCGACGGTCCCCCGGTTCCCTCAGCGCCTCCGAGCGGGCCGCGCCGCCCTCGGAACGGCGGGCCGCGCGGTGGGTCCAACCCCAGTGCCCCGCCCGGGAGACGCATGACCGACACCGCCGCTACCTCCCTCCGCACGCATCGGTGCGGCGCGCTCTCCACCGCCCACGTGGGCGCCAGCGTCCGGCTCGGCGGGTGGGTCCACCGGCGGCGGGACCTCGGCGGCGTGGTGTTCTTGGATCTCCGGGATCGCGACGGGCTGGTCCAGCTCTCGCTGAACCCTGAGTGGACGCCGGGCGCCGTGCTGGAGCGGGCCCAGGACCTGGGCGTCGAATCGGTCGTGCTGGTCGAGGGGGTCGTCGCCCGGCGTCCCGAAGCCGCCCGGGACGCGTCGATGGGCACGCGGGAGATCGAGGTCCACGTCACCGATCTCGGCGTCGTCGGCCCCGCGGTGACCCCGGCGATTCCCGTCGCCCGACGCGACGGGGACGAGCTCGCCGCCGAGGAGCTCCGGCTCAAGCACCGGGTGCTCGACCTGCGCCGGCCGGAGCTGCAGCGGAACCTGATCCTGCGGCACCGCCTGCTGCAGCGTGCTCGCCGGACGCTCTCCGAGCAGGGCTTTCTCGAGATCGAGACCCCGATCCTCACCAAGCCGACCCCCGAGGGCGCCCGCGACTACTTGGTCCCGAGCCGGGTTCACCCCGGTGAGTTCTATGCGCTGCCCCAGTCACCCCAGATCTACAAGCAGCTCCTCATGGTCGCGGGGTTCGATCGGTACTTCCAGATCGCGCGCTGCTTCCGCGACGAGGATCTCCGCGCCGACCGCCAGCCCGAATTCACCCAGATCGACATCGAGGCGTCGTTCGTCGGCGTCGAGGATGTCCAGCGCGTCGTCGAAGCGGTGCTGGTCGAGGCGTGGGGGGAGGCCGGGATCGACGTGACCGCGCCGTTCCCTCGGCTCGCCTATCGGGACGCCCTCGAGCGGTACGGCAGCGACAAGCCGGACCTGCGGTACGGCCACGACATCCGCGACTTGACTCGACTGGTCGCGGCGGACGCCGCGCCCTTCGTGCACGAGGCCATCGCGAAGGGCGGACGGCTCCGCGGCATCGTGGTCGCGGGCGGCGCGGGCCAGAGCCGGAAGGAGATCGATGGCTACACGGCGCTGGCCAAGGAGGCGAAGGCGGGAGGGCTGGTGTGGGCCAAGCGGACCGCGGCGGGATGGGAGGGGCAGGGGGTGAAGGCCGCGGGAGTCGGCACGCTCGAGGCCCTCGGTGGGGTCGAGGGGGATCTCCTCCTGGCGGTGGTGGGTCCGGATGCCGTGACCGGCGCCGCGCTCCACGCCGTGCGGGCCGCCCTGATCCGCCGTCCCGAGACGAAGTCCGTGACCGACCATGCCTTCGCCTGGATTCTGGACTTCCCGCTCTTCGAGCCGGATCCGGGGACGGGCGCGCCGGTGCCCGCCCACCATCCCTTCACCGCGCCCCACCCGGACGACCTCGCCCGGCTGGAGTCGGATCCGTTCGCGGTGCGGGCCCTCCACTACGACGTGGTCTACAACGGCAACGAGCTGGGCAGCGGCTCGATCCGCATCACCGACCCGACGCTCCAGCGGAAGATCTTCGAGCTCCTGGGCCTCGCGGACGACGAGATCCGTCGTCGGTTCGGCTTCCTGATGGACGGCCTGACGGCCGGGGCGCCGCCCCACGGGGGCTTCGCGCTGGGCTTCGATCGGATCGCCATGCTCCTGGCCGGGGCCGCCTCGCTCCGAGACGTGATCGCCTTTCCCAAGACGACCGCGGCCCGGGCCCTCTACGAGGGCGCGCCCACGGCGGTGACGCCGAAGGACCTGGAGGCGCTCCACCTTCGGCCAGCGGGGCGGTCATGAGCCCGGCGGCGGGAGCCTCGGCATGAGCGACGAGGTCCTCCAGCGGCTCTCGGTGGAAGGGGCCGATGCGCTGCTGCTCGCCGGCGTGAACGACGCGAACCTCCTCGAGCTTCAGCGCGCCCTCGGCGTCCGGGTCACCCTCCGGGGCGACACCCTGACGCTCGGTGGGACGGCGGAGCAGGTGGAGAAGGCGGGACCCGTGGTGCAGGGTCTCATCGACTTGGCCCGGATGGGAGAGGCGGTTGCGCCGGAGGACGTCTTCCGGCTCGCCTCCGAGGGGCTCGGTCCGGAGGCCTCGGCGCTCGGCCCCGAGGGGCGCATCGTACTCCCCGGACTCCGCCGCGGGATCTCTCCGAAGACCCCGGGCCAGCGCGAGTATCTCGAGGCCATCGCGGCCCACGACATCGTGGTCGGCATCGGGCCGGCCGGGACCGGGAAGACCTACCTGGCGGTGGCCAAGGCGGTCGAGGCCCTGGCCCGCAAGCGCGTCCGGCGGATCATCCTGGCGCGCCCGGCGGTGGAGGCGGGGGAGTCGCTCGGCTTCCTCCCGGGCGACCTCCAGGCCAAGGTGGATCCCTATCTCCGGCCGCTCTACGACGCCCTCGAGGACATGATGCCCCACGACCGGGTACAGAAGGCGCTCGAGAGCCGGACCATCGAGATCGCGCCGCTGGCCTACATGCGGGGCCGTACCCTGTCCGACGCCTTCATCATCCTGGACGAGGCGCAGAACGCCACCGGCGCGCAGATGAAGATGTTCCTGACCCGGCTCGGCGTGAACAGCCGCACCGTGGTGACCGGGGACAAGACCCAGATCGACCTTCCTCGCCGTGAGGAATCCGGCCTCGTCCAGGTGGAGCGCATCCTGCCCGGCATCGACGGGATCGCCTTCTGCTACCTCCAGGACGCCGACGTGGTCCGACATCGCTTGGTGCGGGAGATCATCCGCGCCTACGCGGAGGACCAGAGCGGCTGATGCCCGCTCGCGGCCTCGAGTTCCCCGCCGAGGACCTCCCGCGCGGAGCCAGCATCGTGCGGGGGGTGGGGTTCCACGCCGCTCGGTGGGGCCTGCTCCTCGGGGTGGCGGTCCTCGCCTATCTCGTGCTCCCGCCGCCGGCCGGCCTGGAGTATCCGGCGCTGCGCCCCGGAGAGATCGCGGACCGGGACGTGGTGGCCCCTTTCCGGCTGATCGTCCTCAAGGATTCGGCCCAGCTCCGCCGCGAGCGGGCGGCGCGGGCGGCGGAGGCCATCCCGGTCTATCGCTTCGACGATACGGCCTTCTCGGCCGTGATCGCCGCGGTGCCCGAGGCGGTGGCCGCGATCGTCGAGGCGCGTGCGGATCGCCCCGAGCGCGCCCGGGTGTCCGACGAGGAGCGGCGCTACCTGGAGGCGCCGGGCAGGCGCGTGGCGGTGGCGCGGGCGCTCGAGGGGTTCTTGCGGCGGGAGCTGGGGCAGGGGGTTGCGGACGCCGGTGTGCTCCTCGCCGAGCCGAGCCGCCGGGTCGCCATCGTGCGGGACGACGCCGAGGTCACCCGGTCGCGGGACTCCGTGGCGACCTTCGCCGACCTGCTGGAAGGCGCGGAGGGCGTGTTGCCGGGCGGGAGAGCCGCCGACCGGCTCTTCCGCCGGCTCGTGGCCGACATCTACCGGCCCACCCTGGTGCCGGATCCGGCCGCCACCGAGCGGCGCCGGGAGGCGCTGCGGGGCACGGTAGACTCGATTCGGCTCGTGGTGCCCCCCGGTGCGCCGATCGTCCGCGCGGGCGAGCCGGCCTCCGCGGCGGCGGTCGAGAAGCTGGTGGCGCTCCGCGAAGCCGCCAGCCGCCAGGCGGGGGAGGGGGCCCTGGTCCGTCGGGTGCTCGCGCCGGTCTTCTACAACATCCTGGTCCTCAGCGCGTTTTGGCTCCTCCTGCTGCTCTATCGCCAGCAGACCTACGAGCGCCTGCGGGAAATGGCCTTCCTCGCCGCGCTGCTCGGCGCGGTGGTGGTGGCCTCGGCCCTGTTGGCGGCCCGCTTCCCCGGACGCCCAGAGCTCTTTCCGATCCCCTTCGCCGCCATCGTGATCACGCTGCTCTACAACGGGCGAGTGTCCATCATGGCGGCCGCCACGCTCGCGATGCTGCTTGGCAGCCAGCTCGCCCTGCGGCACGAGCACGCCCTCTTCTTCGGGCTGGTCGGCGGGGCGGCCGCGGCGCTCGGCGTCCGAACGCTCCGGCGGCGAAAGTACCTCTTCCGGACCGTCGGGCTCGTGTGGGCTGCCTATGCGCTCGCCGCCCTCACCCTCGGCCTCATGCTGGAGTGGACGCCCCGGATGATGGCGGCCAGCCTGCTGGCGGGCGGCGCCTCCGCGGTCGGAAGCGCCGCGCTGGCGCTCCTCTTCCTCCCCCTGGCGGAGGCCGCCACCCGGATCACCACCGATCTCTCGCTCCTCGAGTTGGCCGACCCGAGCCGGCCGCTGCTCCGTCGCCTGGCCGTGGAGGCGCCCGGCACCTACGCCCACAGCCTCATGATGGCGAACCTCTGCGAGGCGGCCTGCAACGCGATCGGCGCGAACGGACTGCTCGCGCGGGTCGGCTGCTACTACCACGACATCGGCAAGCTCAAGAAGCCGCAGTACTTCGTGGAGAACCAGGGCTACGGACCCAACCCGCACGACAAGCTGAAGCCGGTGCAGTCGGCCCAGATCATCCGGAGCCACGTGCGGGACGGCCTGGAGCTCGCCGAGGATGCCAGGCTCCCGCCGGTGCTGCGCGCGTTCATCCCGGAGCACCACGGCACCACCGAGATCCAGTACTTCCTCGAGCGGGCGCGGAGCCGCACGCCCGACGAGACGCTGGATCTCGCGGACTTCCGCTACCCCGGCCCCCGTCCGCGCTCCGCCGAGACCGCGGTGGCGATGCTCGCCGACTCGGCCGAGGCCGCGATCCGCGTGCTCGACGAGCCGACGCCCGACCGCGTGCGCGCCGCGATCGATCAGCTGATGGGCCAGCGGGTCGCCGCCGGGCAGCTGGACGACGCCCCGCTCTCGCTGCGGGACATCGCGCGCATCAAGGATGCGTTCGTCCAGGTGATGGCGGGACTTCATCACAACCGCATCGACTACCCGGCCGCCGCGGGTGGCATCCGGGCCGAAGCCTTCGGCGATGCCCGCAGTTGAGGTCCACGTCGGGGGACGGGTCCTGGGACTTCCCGCCCCACGGGTGCAGCGCATCGTGCGCGCGGTGCTCGACGGAGAGCGCCGAGCCGCGGTGGTGTCGGTCACCTTCCTGGGCCGGGACCGGATGCGGCGCTTGAATCGGGACCACACCGGGCGCGACCGGCCCACCGACGTGCTGGCGTTTGCCCTCCCAGGGGCGGACGGGTCGCTCGCGGGCGACATCTACATCTGCCGCTGGGTGGCGGAGCGGGAGGCCGCCGCCCGCGACATCCCGCTGGCGGAGGAGCTCGTCCGGCTCGTGGTGCACGGCACCCTGCACGTGCTCGGACTCGACCATCCCGAAGGGGCCGGGCGGACCACCTCCGAGATGTGGCGGAGACAGGAGCGCTACGTGCGGCGACTCGCATGATCCAGACCCTCCAACTCCTCGTGGCCCCGCTGGCCGCCGCGGCCTTCTCGCTCTGGGCGGCGCTGCTCGCGTTCGCGTCCGAGCTGGAGGGCACCCTGCCGCGCGCGGCGGGCTGGGAGGCGGACGGCCGGGGGCTGCCCCTCTCCCGACGCCTCCACGTCGCCCACCTGATCCTCTTGGTCCTGGCGGCGGCGGCCGCGGGCGGGGCCGTGGCCTGGTGGGCCTGGCCGCCGGTCCCCGGGCTGTTCCGGCTCCTGCTCGCCGTCCTGCTGGTGTGGGTCGTGGGGGACGTCCTGCCGCGGATGCTGGGCGTGATCGCGCCCGAGCTGGTGCAGTCGGTCCAGGGCGTGGCCGCCCGCACCCTGGCTCCCTTCGGCGTGCTGTTCCGCCTGGTGGCCCGGGCCGAGCGGGTCCCGATGGGTGCGGCCGGCGCGCCGCTTCCGGGAGGGCTGAGCCAGCGAGAGATGCTGTTCGGCATCTTCAGCCTCGCCGAAACCTCGGTCGCCGAAGTCATGACCCCGCGGATCGACATCGTCGCGGTGAACGGCAGCGCCGACCGGGACGAGGTGGTGGCCACGCTCCGCCGCTCGGAGCACGCCCGCCTCCTGGTGTACGACGGACACCCGGACGCGGTGGTCGGCGTGCTGTACGCCAAGGACCTGCTGCCCTCGCTCTCGCCGGAGGGTGCAGCCGTGTCGTGGCGCACGCTCATCCGCCCCGCCTCGTTCGTGCCCGAGGCCAAGACGCTGGACCGGCAGCTCCGCGACTTCCAGAGGGGGCCCAGCCACATCGCGGTGGTGGTGGATGAGTTCGGCGGCACCGCGGGGCTGGTCACGCTGGAGGACATTCTGGAGCAGATCGTCGGGGAGATCCAGGACGAGTACGACGTGGACGAGGTCGAGCCGATCCAACGGCTGGGCGAGCATGCCTTCCGGGTCGAGGGCGGCGTGCCGCTCTCGGAGCTCGAAGCGCTGCTCGGCCGCCGCTTCGGCCGTGAGGACGTGACCACGGTCGGCGGCCTCGTGCTCGCGCAGCTCGGGCGCGTGCCCCGAGCGGGCGAGCGATTGTCGCTCGGCGGGGTCGAGCTCACCGTGGAGCAGGTGGTGCGTCGCCGGGTGCGGCGGGTCGCGGTCGCGCTGGCGGAAGAAGTCGCGCCCGGCGAGGAGGGCGAGCGATGATCTGGCTCGCCTTCAGCCTCGGGCTGGTCCTCACCGCCCTGGGTGCCACGGCCGGCGCCGCCCTCCTCTCGGTGAGCCGGGCGGAGCTGAGCGAGGCGGTCTCCCGCCAGCTCCGCGGCGGCGGCGATACCCTCGAATGGCTCGGCCGCACCGAGGCCTATCTCACCGCGGCCTCGGCGACCACCACCTTCGGGGTCGTCCTCCTGGGGGCCGCGTTCCCTGCGGTCTTCGCGGGGAGCGGTCGCGCCGTGCTCGCGGTGGTCCTACCGCTGGTCGCGGTCCCCTTCGTGCTCTTCAGCGGCTACTTGGCCCCGCGCTGGCTCACCCGGGCGCGGGCGGAGGCGGTGGTCGCGGCGGCGGTGCCGTTGCTCGAGCGGTGGAGCCGGGTGCTCGGGATGATCCTCCCGGCGCGCCGTCCTTCCCGGCTGCAGGACGTGCGGACCATCTGGCGGGAAGCCACTGCGGTGGGGCTCCGGACGGATGAGGACCTCAGGTTGGTCGGCGGCGCCATGAGCTTCGTCCATCGTCCGATCCGCCAGGTCATGACGCCCCGCACCGAGCTCGTGGCCATCCCCGAAGACGCCGAGCTGGGCGACATCGCCCTGGTCTTCGCCCAGAGCGGGTACAGCCGGGTGCCGGTGTACCGCGGCACCCTCGACGAGATCGTCGGGATGCTCCACGCCTTCGACCTCTTCAAGCTCCACCCCGGCGACCCCCTGCCGATCCGGCCGGTGGCCATGACCCCCGCGAGCCGGAGTGCCGGTGACCTCCTGCTCGACATGCGGCGGGAACGGCGACACTTCGCCGTGGTGTTGGACGAGTTCGGCGGAACCCTCGGCATCGTCACGCTGGAGGACCTGCTGGAGGAGCTCGTGGGCGAGATCTTCGACGAGCACGATGCCGGCGTCCTGCCGACCGAGCCGCCGTCCGAGCCCTTGGTCTGGGAGACCGACGGCACCGAGCCCGTGGCCGCGGTGGAGGATCGCTTCGGCATCTCGCTCGGCGTTGGGGCCGCCAGCACCGTCGGCGGCCTCCTCGCCGAGCTGGCCGGAAGGATTCCGGCGACGGGCGAGCGGTTCCTCCTCGCCGGGCTCGAGGTGGACGTGGTCCACGCGTCGGCCACCCGGGTCGAGCGGCTCATCCTGCGGCCGGCGGCCGCGCCGCCGATCGTCCTGGGAGGGGAGCGGCCGTGAGCGACGTGCCCGAGGCCATCGAGCAGGTCACCGCCCTCCTGCGCGCCGGGAGGCTGGCGGAGTTCGTGACCGCCGCCGAGGAGCTCGAGGCCGCGGACCTCGCCGACGTCCTGGCCGCGCTGGACGACGCCGAGCGTCTCGTCGCGGTCCGGGCCCTTCCGCCCGAGGTCTCCGGCGAGGCCCTGGTCGAGATGCCGGAGGAGGCGCACGCCGAGGAGACCCTCGCCGCGCTCGACGCGGACGAGGCGGCCGACATCGTCGAGGAGCTGGACGACGACGACGCGGCCGACATCCTGGGCGACCTCGACCCCGAGGAGCAGGAACGGATCCTCAGCGAGGTCGAGGATCGGGACGATGTGGACCGGCTGCTGGGCTACGACGAGGAGTCCGCCGGCGGCCGGATGACCACCCAGGTCGTCCGGGTGCGGGACACCGATCACGCGGCGGCTGCGCTCGACGAGATCCGTCGGCAGGCGGAAGAGATGGAGGACTTCTACCAGGTGTTCGTGGTGGACCACCTCCACCGCCTCGTGGGCATCCTGCCGCTCAAGGACCTGGTGGTGAGCCCGCCCGGACGCCGGGTGCGGGAGATCATGGAGTCGGCCGACATCGTCGTGACCCCGGAGGTGGACCAGGAGGAGGTCGCCCGACTCATGGCGCGGTACAACCTCCCCAGCATGCCCGTCGTGGACCCGGGCGGCCGGCTGCTCGGCCGAGTGACGTTCGACGACGTGATCGACGTCGTCGAGGCCGAGACCACCGAGGACCTGCTCAAGTTCGGCGGCGTCTCCGCCGACGAAGAGCTCGGCGCGCGCTGGACCGACGCGGTCCGGAGCCGACTCCCCTGGCTCGGCGTCAACTTGATCACGGCCTTCCTGGCCGGCGCCGTGGTCTACTTCTTCAAGGACACCATCACCCGCACCGTGACCCTCGCGGTGTGGATGCCGATCATCGCCGGGATGGGCGGTAACGCCGGCACCCAGGCCCTGGCCGTGACGGTCCGCCGGCTGGCGCTGGGCCTGATCCCGCCGGGCCAGTCCCGGCAAGTGATCGCGAAGGAGCTGTTGGTCGGGACCATCAACGGCCTGGCGATCGGCCTGCTCGTCGCCCTGGTCACCCTGGTGATCGGCGAGGGACCGGTCCTCGGCGTGGTCGTCTTCCTGGCCATGACCGGGAATCTCCTGGTCGCCGGGTTCGCCGGCGCCTTCATCCCAATCCTGCTGGAGAAAGTGGGCGTGGATCCCGCCGTCGCCTCGTCCATCTTCGTCACCACCTTCACCGACGTCTTCGGGTTCTCGCTGCTGCTCGGACTGGCGGGTCTGCTGCTCCTGTGATGGCGGTCCCCGCCGCTTTCCCCCATGTGGCGGGCCCGAAACTTGCCGTTCCCATTCGGCGGTGCGACCTTCCAGCATGGACGTAGATTCCCTCGTGCTTGCGCTCCGGGAGCGCCGACCGGCGGCGTTGGCACGGGCGATCTCGATGGTCGAAAACGCACGCCCGGGCTTCGAGCGGCTGCTCGGCGCGATCCACTCCTCGCTTGGACGCGCACATCGGATCGGGATCACCGGACCGCCCGGCGCGGGCAAGTCCACCCTCACCGAGCGTGTGGTCGCCGCGTGTCGCAGCCGGGGCCGGACCGTGGCGGTCGTCGCGGTGGACCCGACGAGCCCCTTCACCGGGGGCGCGCTGCTCGGGGACCGGATTCGGATGGAGTCGGTGGCCCTGGACGAGGGGGTCTACATCCGATCCATGGCGACCCGGGGCTCGCTCGGCGGACTCGCCATGGCCACCCGGGAAGTGTGCGACGTGCTCGACGCCGCCGGGTTCTCGCACATCGTGGTGGAGACGGTCGGGGTGGGCCAGTCCGAGCTCGACGTGGCCGGGCTCGCCGATTCGAGCGTCCTGCTCCTGGTGCCCGAGTCCGGCGACGGCATCCAGACGCTCAAGTCGGGCGTGATGGAGATCGCCGACCTCTTCGTGATCAACAAGGCGGATCGGCCCGGCGCCGAGAAGCTCCGGCAGGAGATCGAGGTCACCCTCGGCATCCGGAAGGGGAATGCGTTCCGGAACGTGCCGGCGCACCACGGCGCGCTGAAATCGGGCGCGTCCGCGCCCGCGGTGGACCCCGACGCCTGGCCCCACCCGGTCCTCCTCACGGTCGCGGTAAAGAACGAAGGGGTCGCCGAGCTCCTCGAGGCGCTCGATGCGCACTGGGCCTGGCTCGAGCGCTCGGGCACCCTGCGCGCCCGCCGGCGGGAGCGCCTGACCGACCGCACGCGCCGGGTGGTGGAGCGGGCCACGCGGCGGTGGCTCTGGGACGAGACCCAGGCCGAGCAGGCGATCCGCGACCGGCTGGAAGACCTCGAAGCGGGACGGATGAGCCCCTACGACGTCGCCGCCGCCATTCTCGACGGCCTGAAGCAAGGAACCAGGATATGAGCGGACGGGATACCGACGTGAGCCACTCCTCGTCCTCCCCCCCCGAGGGGCGCGACGAAGAGCTGGAGCGGCTGCGGCGCGAGGTGGCCTCCTGGCGGCGCGCCTTCGGCGCACTGCCGGTGCGCGAGGACGCCGTCTTCACTACCGTGTCGGGCCGAGAGGTCGAGCCGGTCTACACCCGGCTCGATGCCGCCGCCGCGGACGAGCTGCCCGGCGAATACCCCTTCACCCGCGGGATCCACCCCACCGGGTACCGGGGCAAGCTCTGGACGATGCGGCAGTTCGCCGGCTTCGGCACGGCGGAAGACACCAACGAGCGCTACAAATTCCTGCTGCAGCGGGGACAGACCGGGCTCTCCGTCGCCTTCGACTTCCCCACCCTGATGGGATACGACTCCGACCACCCCCGGGCCGAGGGGGAAGTGGGCAAGTGCGGCGTCGCGGTGTCGAGCCTGGCCGACATGGAGACGCTGTACGACGGGATCCCGATGGACCGGATCTCCACCTCGATGACGATCAACGGCCCGGCGGCGATGCTGTTCTGCTTCTACGTGGCGGCGGCCGAGCGGCAGGGCGTGCCCATCGCCGCGCTGCAGGGGACGATCCAGAATGACATCCTGAAGGAGTACATGGCGCAGCACGCCTGGATCTACCCGGCGGAGCCCGCGCTCAAGATCATCGTGGATCTCTTCGAGTGGGCCGCCGAGCACACCCCCAAGTGGAATACGATCTCCATCTCCGGGTACCACATCCGCGAGGCCGGGGCCACCGCCGCCCAGGAGCTGGCCCTCACCCTGGCCAACGGCTTCTGCTACGTCGAGCACGGCCTGGCCCGCGGCCTCCCGGTGGATGGGTTCGCCCCTCGGCTCTCCTTCTTCTGGGACGTGCACAACGATTTCTTCGAGGAGATCGCCAAGATGCGCGCGGCCCGGCGCATCTGGGCCCGGCACCTGCGGGAGCGCTACGGCGCCAGCGACCCGCGCAGCTGGAAGATGCGGTTCCACTGCCAGACCGCGGGCGTCACGCTCACCGCCCAGCAGCCGGTCAACAACGTGGTCAGGGTGGCCTACCAGGCCCTCGCGGCGACGCTCGGCGGCACCCAGTCGCTCCACACCAACGCCTTCGACGAGACCCTCGCCCTGCCGACCGAGGAGTCCGCGCGGATCGCGCTGCGCACCCAGCAGCTGCTGGCCTACGAGACCGGCGTCGCCAACGTCGTCGATCCGCTCGGCGGATCGTACTTCGTGGAGGCGCTGACCGACACGATGGAGCGGGAGGCCGAAGCGCTCTTCGCGGAGATCGAGGCGCGGGGCGGGGTGGTGAAGGCGATCGAGTCCGGCTGGTTCCAGCGCCAGATCGCCCAGTCGGCGTCCCGCTTCCAGACGGAGGTCGAGAGCGGGCGGCGGCCGATCGTGGGCGTGAACGCCTTCGAGGAGGAGGACGACGCCGCGGTGGACATCCTGAAGGTCGGGGACGATGCGGAGCGCTTCCAACGCGAGCGGCTGGCCCGGCTCCGCGCCGACCGGGATGCGGCGGCGGTCGAGTCCGCCCTGGAGGGCCTGCGCGCCGCCGCCGTGGAAGACCGGAACGTGATCCCGCCGATGCTGGAGTGCGCTCGCGCCTACGCCACGCTCTACGAGATCCGACACGTGCTGGAAGGCGTGTACGGCAGCTATCGCGAGCCGGTCTTCTTCTGACCGCGCTCGTTCACCGACTGACGGGACCGGCATGGGTGACGTGGGCGCCGGTCCGATGGGGGGAGGAGCCCAAGACATGCCCGCCGTGAAGACGACTCCCGCGATGACCGACGTCCAACGCCAGCTCCAGCGGCTCAACGAGGTGCCGGCCGGTGCCCACCGCGTGGTGTCCTGCTACCTGAAGCTCGAGCCCCGCGATCGGGCACGGGGCAAGTACCTCATCAAGCTCAAGAACCGCATCCGGGCGGTGGAGGCCGGCCTCGAACGGCTCGGGCTCGACCGAGCCATCCGGGAGGCCGTGACCCGCGACCTGCAGCGGATGCAGGAGCACTTTCGCTCGCCCGGCCAGTTGCCGGCCGCCCAGGGCGTGGCCCTCTTCGCCTGCGAGCCGCTCGGGCTCTTCGAGGTCCTGGCGCTCCCGAGGGTCCACCGCTCCCGCCTGGCGGTGGACCGCACGCCGCTCGTGCGCGAGCTCGTGGCCGTGGACGAGGAGTTCGGGCGGATCGCCGCCGCGGTGGTCGACCGCACCACCGCCCGCCTCTTCGAGGTCACGGCCTTCGGGGCCGCCGAGCTGCCGCCCATCACCGCGAACAGCACCCGAGGCGGGAAGTTCCGCGGGGACCAGGACGCGCCCGGGTGGGGCGAACATGCCTACCACAACCGCATCCGCGAGGAGAAGCAGCGCCACTTCGACCGCATCGCCCAGCACCTCTTCGCCCTCGACCGTCGGTCGCCGTTCCGAGGGATCGTGCTGGCGGGCACGGGCACCGATGCGACGGCCGTGCAGCCCTTCCTCCACCCGTACCTCCTCGATCGGCTGTTCGGCTCGGCCCGGCTCAACGTCAAAGACGCCACCCCCGCGACGGTGCAGGCTGCCGTGCTGGAGGTTCGCGAGGAGTTCGAGCGGACCGCGGAGCGGCTTCGGGTGCACGAGATGGAAGAAGGGCTGGGCTCCGGCTGGGCGGTGAACGGAGTGCGACCGGTGCTCCGGGCGCTCGCCCGCGGGCAAGTCCGCACCCTGCTGGTCGACGCCGAGGCCAGCGCCCCGGGGTTCCGCGGGGCCGAGTCCGGACAGCTGGCCCTCGCGGCCCGGGACGTCCGCGAGAACGGCGAGCCCCTCCCCGTGGTCGACGTTGTGGACGATGCCATCGAAGAGGCGCTCGCCCAGCGCGTGGCGGTAGACGTGGTCCACGCACCGGAGGCGGCCGAAGCCATCGACGGCATGGCTGCGCTCCTGCGGTTCCGTTGATCCCTCCCCACCCCTCAACCGATCCGAGCTCGCCGATCCCTATGTCCGCTGCCCTGGACCGCCCGCCGCTCAGTCGCCCGATCCGCGTCCTCGTCGCCAAGCCCGGCCTCGACGGTCACGACCGCGGCGCGAAGGTCGTCGCCGCCGCCCTCCGTGACGCGGGGATGGAGGTCATCTACACCGGCCTGCATCAGACCCCCGAGATGATCG
>JBFIUJ010000019.1:0-14799 GCA_041607595.1 Gemmatimonadales bacterium
AACCGGACTGCTGCTCGGGATCGCCTACGCTGCCTCGATCGGGGGGGTCGCCACCCTGATCGGCACCCCGCCGAACCTGGTGCTGGCGGCATTCATCAAGGAGCGCTACGCGGTGGAGGTCGGGATGCTCCAGTGGCTCGCGGTGGTGGCCCTGGTGGCGGTGGTGCTCGGCCTGGCGCCGAGGATCTCGTGCCTGGTCGCCGGAATCCTGCTGTATCACCTGGCCCCGCTCGAAACGATCTTCTGGTATGCCAGCGGAGTCTTCCGCGGGCTCGAGATCGCCATCCTGGGCCTGGTGACGCTCGCCTTCGCACCCTGCGCGGACGAGTGGAGCTTGGCGCGGTGGCGCCGTCCCGCACCGACTCGGGCGGGATGGGAATATCACTGGCCCCTGGTGCTGCTCCAGCTCTACGTCGCGCAGATGTACCTCTTCGCGGGGTACGCGAAGCTCTACCGCGTCGGCTGGGACTGGGGGTCGGCCGAGAACATGCGGGCCTGGCTGCTGCTGCTCAACCAGGAGCCTCAGCTGGTGGCGTTCGATACCCTGGGGCCGTGGATCGCAGACCGGCCCCTGCTGTGCCTCCTGATGGGCGTGGCCGGCTGGACGATGGACTTCGGCTTCATCCTCGCCGTGGTCTGGAAGCGCTCGCGATGGGTCATCCTGCCGCTGGCGCTCCTGTTCCACGTGGGGATCCTGTTCGCCCTCAACATCGTCTCGCTCAACCTGCCGCAGCTGCTCGTGTTCGTGGACTGGGAGGCGGTGTCGCGGCGGATCGCCCGGCGCCCGGCCCTCCGACCGGCTCCGGCCTAGCCCGCCGCCCGCGCGTCGAGCCGCCGAGCCCAGGCGGCCAGCATCCCGAGCCGCCAGGCCACCGCGGCGTCGGCCACCGCAGGGGCGCTCGCGTGCCGGAGCGAAGCGACGAGCCGGTGGACGAACGCGGGGTCGACCCCGGGCATTCGCGCGGCGGGGCGGAGCAGGTCCGCCAGTCCGCTCCCCGAGGGGAGCCACCGCTGGATCGGGACCGCGAAGGCGATCTTCTCCCGCCGGAGACGAATGGCCTCCGGGATCAGGCCGCGGACGGCGGCTCGCAGCAGCGCCTTCCGGGTCCCGCGCGCGTCGATCCAGTACTCCTCCGGGCAGGCGAGGGTGAACTCGGCTAGCGCCGGCGTGAGGAATGGCACTCGGCTCTCGACCCCATGGGCCATCGCGTTGCGATCTTCGTAGCGGAGCACGGTCGGCAGGCTCCGCTCCCGCACCGCGAGCCACTGCGCCTCGCGGAGCGACCAGGGGCCCGGGACGGGCCAGGCTCGTCGGGGCGCCACCCCCTCTCGCCGCGCCCAGGCCCAATCGATCCACGGCCGCCGTCGCGCGCGGGACGCATCCTCGAGCCATCCGGCCAGTCGGCCCGGGAGGGCCCGGCCGATGCCCTGGGCCGCGAGGCGGAGGCCGGGCCCACCGTCGCGTGTCAGGCGGACCAGGTCCCTTGCCGCCGCTCCCAGGGCCCCGCGGCGCAGGAGGGAGGCGAGGCGCGCCGACCGGAAGTACCCGTATCCCCCCATCAGCTCGTCCGCGCCGTGCCCGTCGAGCGCGACCCGGATCCCGGCGGCGGCCGCCTCCCGGAAGAGCCGGAACGGCGCCAATACGGCGATCGTCCGGCAGGGCTCTCCCTGGCGGAGGAGGAGCTCGTCCAGGTCCTCCCGCCACGCGTCGGGCGCCAGGCGCACCTTGTGGGGCACGGCTCCGGCCGCGCCGTTCGCGAGGTCCATCCACGGCTCCTCGCTCGCCGCTCCCGCGCCGGCCACGTACCCGAAGGTGTGCAGGTCGAGCGCAGACCCTCCGATTTCCCGCATGAGCAGGAGGAGGGTGGAGGAATCGAGTCCGCCGGAGACGAGCGCGCCGACCGGAACGTCGCTGCGGAGATGGAGCCGAACGCTCTCGACCAGGAGCTCGCGCAACCGGGCCGCGGCCTGGTCGAACCCCAGGTCGAGGCGGGCGCGCCGATCCGGGTGCCAGTACCGCACGGCGCGCACCCGCTCCGGATCGTCGAGCGAGATCTCGGCGTAGTGGGCGGCCGGAAGCGCACGGATGTCGGCGAGCAGCGTGCCGCCGCCATGGTCGGTGATACCCTCGTCGAGGTAGTCGAGCAGGCGCTGCGGGTCGATCCGGCGGTCGATCGCGGAGTCGGTGAGCAGGGCCGGGATCTCGGACGCGAAGACGAGCCGCCCGCCGGCTGCGTGGTAGAAGAGCGGCTTGATCCCGAACCCATCCCGGGCCAGGATGCACCGCCGCGTCCGGGTGTCGAGGATGGCGCAGGCGAACATCCCCACGAGCCGGGGAAAGCAGGCCGGGCCCCAGGCCGCGAAGGCGGCGAGCAGCACCTCGGTGTCGCTGCGGGAGCGGAAACGGTGGCCCAGCGCCTCGAGCTCGGCGCGCAGCTCGACGTGGTTCACGACCTCGCCGTTGTGCACGATGGCGAAGCGCCCGTCCGGGCTCACCATCGGCTGGTGCCCCGCCGGGGAGCGATCCAGGATGGCCAGCCGATGGCAGCCGAGGACCGCGCCTCCGCGCCCGCCCTCGAGGGCAGGGGCCATCGCGGTGGACAGGGCCCGGCCTTCCCGGTCCCAGGACGCGGCGAGCCCCTCGGCGGGCCAGTCGGCGAGGAGCCCGCCGTCGTCCGGCCCGCGATGCGCCAGGGCGGCCAGGGCACGGCGCGTCGCCCGTATGGCGGCCGCGCTCCCGCCCAGGCCCACGTGTCCGGCTATGCCGCACATGGCTCGGAGGCGGCTCGGGCCACGCCCTTTGCCCCGGTCGGGGCAAGGGGCCAGATTGATCGGCCTGGCCCGCCCATGAACCGCCGACCCCTCCGGAGGCGACGCGCCGTGCCGCTTTCCCCCTCCTCGCCGCCGCCCCCGTCTCCCGACGAGCCGGGGACGGACTGGATCGACGACCTCACCGACGAGCAGTGTCGCGAGGTGTTCTGGCTGTATGTGGACCCGCCGGAGGAGTTCCTCCAGCGGTATCCCCCCTCGCTCCTCGGCCAGGCGCTCCGGTACGCCCTGCGCGAGGTGGCCCGCCAAGCGAGCGGCCCGCAGGCCACCTGAGCTGAAACCCGGCTCGGCCCCGCCCGTAGAACATCCACGCCGCGCTCCTCCATCCAAGGGCATGCCGTGCTCGGGTCTGCGTTCGCCGTCACCGTCGGGCTGCACAGCCTGCTGGCCAACCCGCTTCGAACCATCCTCGCCACCCTCGGCATCATCATCGGCGTCGCTTCCCTGGTGGCGGTGCTGGCGGTCGGGGACGGAGTGGAGCAGTACGCGCGTCGCCAGATCGAGAAGGAGAGCAGCCTGCAGACCATCGTCGTGGCGCCGCGCACCACGACGGAGCTCGACGGGCAACGCGTGCCCCGCGCCGAGTATCCGCGGTTCGGGGTGGCGGAGGCCGGTGCCGCGCGAGCGCTGCCCGGCGTCGTGGAGGTCTCGCTCCTCGCCACTCGCCCCGCCGCCGTCCGCGTCCCGAGCGGTGAGCCACGGGGAGCCCGGCTGGTGGAGACCCTGGAAGGTACCGCCGAGTATCTCCGATTCCAGTTCGTGGCGGGCCGCTTCATCTCGCAGGCCGAGGCCGCCGCGGGCCCCGATGCCGGCGTGGCGGTGTTGTCCCATCCGCTGGCGGACACCCTCGCCCGTGGGGGATCGCCGGAGGGGCTCCTGGGCGAGTGGATCGAGGTCCTGGGGCGACGCTATCGGGTGGTGGGGGTGCTCGCGCCACGAGAGGGCAATACCGAGCCCACGCTGTTCGTGCCGCTGGGAGCCGCGGGGGAGGACGGGCCTCCGCCGGTGCTCCGGCTGAAGGCCGCCCGCGTCGAGGAGGTGCCGCTGGTGCGCCAGCGGGCCGAGGCGTGGCTGGCGAGCCGGTACGAGGGGTGGGCGGACTCGGTGGAGATCTTCACGCGGGACCGGGATGTCGCTCGGCTGGGGGAGGGCATCCTGGTGTTCAAGCTGTTCATGGGTGCCATCACCGGGATCTCCCTCCTGGTCGGCGGGATCGGGATCATGAATGTGCTGCTCGCCTCGGTGATCGAGCGGACCCGCGAGATCGGGGTGCGGCGGGCGATCGGCGCTCGCCGTCGCGATCTCCTGACCCAGTTCCTGGCCGAGTCCGTGACCGTGGCGGGGGCGGGGAGCGCGATCGGGGTCGTGTTGGGCATGAGCGGGGCCTACGCCGTGACCGCGATGATGCGCGCCCGGACGGACGCGACGGTGTATGCCGGCTTCTCCTGGAGCACGGTGGCGGTCGCGGTGCTGGCCGCCGCGGCGACCGGCCTGGCCTTCGGCCTCTACCCGGCCCTTCGCGCCGCTCGGCTGTCTCCGATCGACGCGATCCGGCACGAGTGAGGAGGGATTGACGTCGCCGCCGGGAGGAACGACCTTCTGCCGGCCCCCCCCCGGCCATTCCTCCACACCGACCCGACCATGACCCGGGCGACCATCGCGATCCTCGGCGCTACCAGCGTGAGCGGCCAGCGGCTCGTCCATTTGCTCGCGGGACACCCCTGGTTCACCGTCGCGGCGGTGACCGGCCCCGACCACCTGGTGGGCAAGGCCTATGGCGACGCCTGCCGCTGGGCGCTGGCCGAGCCCATGCCTGCGTACGCCCGCACGCTCCG
Organism: Gemmatimonadales bacterium; assembly: GCA_041607595.1. Lineage (GTDB taxonomy): Bacteria > Gemmatimonadota > Gemmatimonadetes > Gemmatimonadales > GWC2-71-9 > JBFIUJ01. The sequence continues at coordinate 4,665 of JBFIUJ010000019.1, forward strand.
CCTGCGGGAGCACCTGGGCGGGGAGGATGCGTCGATCGTCTTCTCCGCGCTCTCCGACTCGGCGGCGGCCTCGCTCGAGCCGGAGCTGGCGGCGGCCGGCCACACCGTGGTCTCCCTCTCCTCCGCCCATCGGGCGGAGGCCGACGTGCCGCTGGTGCTCGCCGACGTCAACCCCGATCACCTCGACCTCCTGGGCGAGCAGCGGAAGCGCCGCGGCTGGACCGGCGCCCTGGTGACCATCCCCAACTGCGCGGTGGTCGGCCCCACGGTGGTGCTGAAGCCGCTCCAGGACGCGTTCGGCCTGCGCCGGGTGTTCCTGGCCACGCTGCAGGCGGTGACCGGAGCGGGCTATCCGGGCGTGCCCGCGCTCGACCTGCTCGACAACGTGATCCCGTACATCGCCGGGGAGGAGGAGAAGCTCGAGAGCGAGCCGCGCAAGATCCTCGGGCGGCTGTCCGGGGCCCGGGTCGAGCCCGCGGAGGTGCGGATCACCGCGCACGCCGCCCGGGTGGCCGTGACCGAGGGCCACGTGGCCTGCCTGTCCATCGAATGCGAGCGGGCGGCCGAAGTCGGGGAGGCGTCGCGCTTCCTGGCATCCTATCGTCCGCCGGAGGAGGTCCGGGGCCTTCCCTCGTGCCCGGGCGTGGTGCTCGCGGTCCGCCCGGAGGCGGACCGTCCGCAGCCCCGGCGAGACCGGGGGGCGGGGAGCGGGATGACGACGGTGGTGGGGCGGGTGCGGGCGGACCCGCTGCTGGACATTCGCTGTGTGGTCCTGGCCCACAACACGATCCGGGGGGGCGCCGGCAGCGCGCTGCTCGCGGCGGAGCTCCTCTGGCACCGTCGGTCCGGCGAATCGGCTTGAAACGGCGCGGCCCCAAGGCCATATTTTGGGCGCTTTTCCGGTGGGGGGCCGGTGTCTGGGCCTCCCTTTTTTGTCGCCCGTGGGGACCATGATCAAGGTAGCCGCCGTCCATCCGGAGTCGATCGGCGCGGAGCTCGGGCTCCGGGCCGGGACCGAGCTCGTGTCGGTCAACGGGCGGTTGCTGGACGACTTCCTCGACTGGGAGTTCCTGACTGCCGACGAGGCCTTCACGCTGCTGGTTCGCCAGCCGGAGGGCGACGAGGTGGAATACGACATCGAGCGGTCCCTGGAGGATCCGCTCGGCGTCGTGCTGGCGCCGCCCCGCATCCGCCGCTGCGCGAACCGCTGCGACTTCTGCTTCGTGGACGGCCTGCCTCCCGGCCTCCGCGAGGTGCTGTACATCCGGGATGACGACTACCGGCTCTCGTTCCGGTACGGCAACTTCGCCACGCTGACCAACCTGAAGGACAAGGACGTCGAGCGCATCATCGAGTACCGGCTCTCGCCGCTGTACGTCAGCGTCCACGCGACCGATCCGGTGGTGCGCCGCTACCTGCTGCGCAATCCGACCGCGCCGGCAGTCGTCCCCCAGCTGCGCCACTTTGCCGATCACGGGATCCAGTTCCACACCCAGGTGGTGATGTCCCCGGGGGTGAACGACGGGGCGGTGCTGGAACGGACGCTGGCCGACCTGTACGAGTTCGGCGAGCCGGTCCTCTCCGTCTCCGTGGTCCCGGTCGGGCTCACCGAGTTCAGCAAGCACGACCTCGTCCGGGAGCCCACTGTCGCGGAGTGCCGAGCGGCGGTGGAGACCATTCGTCGCTGGGCGGGCCGGGCGCGCGAGTCCCGGAGGCTCTCCTGGTGCCACGGGGCCGACGAGCTGTACCTGCGCGCCGAGCTGCCCCTGCCGCCGCCCGAGGCCTACGACGGGTTCGACCAGGTCGAGAACGGGGTCGGCTCCGTGCGGTTCCTGCAGGAGCGCATCCGGCTCGCGGCCGGGGAGCTCGGCGGAGGCGGCTGGTCCGGCCGCCGGATCGGGGTGGCGACCGGCACCTCGATGGGCGCCTTGATGCCCCAGGTCCTGGGCCCGCTGGCGGAGGCCACCGGGGCCCGGTTCGAGCTGCTGGTCCTGGAGAACGGCCTGTTCGGACCCTCGGTCACGACGGCCGGGCTCCTTCCGGGCGAGGCGTTCCGGCGCGCGCTGGCGGAGCGGCCCGAGCTGGACCTCGCCCTGCTGCCGGCGGAGTGCCTCAACGACGACGGCCTCTTCATGGACGACCTCTCCGCCACCACGCTGCAGGCGGGCGTTCCCATGGAGATCCGGTTCTCCTACCACTTCACGGACGCCCTCGAGACCCCGCTGCTCCCAACCGGATCGCGTGAGTAGACCCACCGTCGCCATCGTGGGGCGCCCGAACGTCGGCAAGTCCACGCTCTTCAACCGTATCCTGGGCGGTCGCCCCGCCATCGTATCGGCCCGGGCCGGCACCACGCGCGACCGCCACTTCGGGGACGCGGAGTGGGCCGGCCGGCGGTTCTGGCTCATCGACACGGGCGGGCTCGTGCCGGACTCGTCCGACTCGATGGACCGTGCGATCCGGCGGCAGGTGGAGCTCGCGGTGGAGCAGGCCGACCTCGTGGTCCTGGTGGTGGACGGTCTGGAGGGCCCGAACCCGGTGGACGACGCCATCGCGGCCGAGCTCCGCAAGTCGGGCCGGCCGGTGCTGGTGGCGGTCAACAAGCTGGACGACCTTCCCCGCACCGACCGCCACCTTCCGTTCTACGCCCTCGGCTTCGCCGACCTCGCCTTCGTGTCGGCCGCGGTGGGGAAGGGGAGCGGCGACCTGCTCGATGCGATCGTGGCCGGACTCCCGCCTGCCGAGGTGGGCGAGGCCGACGACACCATCCAGGTGGCCGTGGTGGGCCGTCCCAACGTGGGGAAGTCGTCGCTGGTGAACCGGCTCGTGGGGGAGGACCGGCTGGTGGTGGCCCCGGAGGCGGGCACGACCCGGGACGCGATCGATACCCCCTTGCGCTACCATGAAAGAACCCTCAACTTCATTGATACTGCGGGGTTACGGAAGCGATCTAAAGTAGAAGATGACATTGAGTTCTATTCCACGCTCCGCACCGAGCGGGCGATCGAGCGCGCTCAGGTCTGCGTGCTCGTGGTGGACGCCTCGCTGGGGATGCACGTCCAGGACCTGCGCATCGCGACGAAGGCCTGGGATCGTGGGTGCGCCCTGATCGTCGCGGTGAACAAGTGGGACCTGGTCGAGGAGAAGGACGCGAACACGGCACGACGCGGCCAGGAGGCCCTGGAGGAGAAGGCCCCGTTCCTCCGGCACGTTCCGTTTCTCTACCTCTCGGCGACCACGGGGCAGCGGGCGCGGCAGCTGCTGGACCGGATCCTCGAGGTGGCCGAGATCCGGGAGCGGAGGGTGACGACGGCCGACGTGAACCGGGTGCTCGCCGCGCTGGTGGAGCGGACGAACCCACCCCAGAAGCCGGGAGAGGAAGTGAAGCTGCTCTACGCCTCGCAGATCGGGACGGCACCCCCGGCGTTCGCCATCGTGTGCAACCGGCCGGAGGCGGTGCCCGAAGCCTATCAGCGCTATCTGATCAACGGGTTCCGCGACGCCTGGGGCTTCGAGGGCTCGCCCATCCGGCTCCGGCTGCGCCGCCGGGGGGGAGGGTCGCGCCGGTGACCGCGAGCGTCGCGGTGGCCCTGGCCGGCTCCTATCTCCTGGGGGCTTTGCCCACGAGCTACCTGGTGGGGCGGGGCTTCCGCGGCATCGATCTGCGCGAGCACGGCAGCAAGAACCTCGGCGCCACCAACCTGTACCGGGTGATGGGCTGGCGGTACGCGATCCCGGTCGGCCTGTTCGACGTGGCCAAGGGGGCGGTCCCCACGTGGATCTTCGGGCCCTGGGCGTCGCCGGCCACGCTCGTCGCCCTCGGCTGTGGGGTGGCGGCCGTTCTGGGGCACATGTTCTCCCCCTTCGTGCGGTTCAAGGGCGGCAAGGGTGTCGCCACCGGCGCCGGGGTGGTGCTGGCGCTCGCGCCGTGGGCCTTCCTGATCGCGTTTGGGCTCTGGGCCGCGGTCGTGTCGTTGACGGGGTATGTGTCGCTGGGCTCGATCACCGCGGCGGCGGCCTTTCCGGCCGCGGTCTACCTGCTGTACCCTGGCCGGCGCGAGACCATGGGGGTGTATGTCGGCCTCGCCGCGCTGATCGTGTTCATGCACCGGGCCAACATCCGGCGTCTCCTGGCCGGCACCGAGTCGCGGTTCGGGCGGCGGCGCGAGGCGGCCGGCCCCCCATGACACGCATCGCGGTGCTCGGGGCCGGGAGCTGGGGGACCACGCTGGCGGATCTCCTGGCCCGGCAGGGCCACGACGTCCTGCTCTGGGCGTACGAGGCGGAGGTGGTGCGCGCCGTCAACCAACGCCACGAGAACACGGACTTCCTGGTCGGGTGCCCGCTGGCCCCCTCGCTCCGCGCCACCGGGGACGCCGCGGAGGCCGTGGCCGACGCGCCCGTGGTGCTCTCCGCCGCGCCCAGCCATGCGGTGCGGTCGGTCCTCGCCCCGCTCGCGGGGCGGCTCTCGCCGGGGGCGGTGGTGGTGAGCGCCACCAAGGGGCTCGAGGTCGAGTCGCTGAAGCTGATGCACGAGGTCCTGGGGGAGTGCCTTCCCGGGCATCCGCTCGCCGTGCTCTCCGGGCCGAGCTTCGCCCGGGAGGTCTACGAGGGTCAGCCCACCGCGGTCGTGGCCGCGGCGGCCGATCGCGCCACCGCCGACATCACGCAGCAGACCTTCGCGACGGGCCGGTTCCGGGTCTACACCCATCAGGACGTGGTGGGGGTGGAGCTCTGCGGCGCCCTGAAGAACGTGATGGCCATCGCGGCAGGCATTCTCGAGGGGCTGGGGCTCGGGCACAACCCGCGGGCCGCCCTGATCACGCGAGGGCTGGCGGAGATGACACGGCTGGGCGAGGCCATGGGGGCGGACCCGCACACCTTCGCCGGGCTGGCCGGCATGGGCGACCTGGTGCTCACCGCGACCGGGTCGCTGAGCCGGAACCGGGCCCTCGGCGTGGCGGTGGGGCAGGGCACCTCGCTGGCCGACTACACGGCGGGGCACCGCACGGTGGCGGAGGGCGTCAACACGGCGCGCGCCGGCGTGGCCCTGGCCCGCAGGATCGGCGTCGAGCTGCCGATCACCGAGAAGGTGGCCGAGGTGCTGTTCGAGGGGAAGCCGCCCCGCGAGGGGATCGCCGAGCTGATGGAGCGGGCCCTGAAGCCCGAGCGGTGGCGGTGACCGCGCCCCGGCCGGTCCAGGAGTTCTTCTCGATCGGTGAGGTCTGCGCGCTCACCGATCTCAAGCCCCACGTGCTGCGCTATTGGGAGAGCCAGTTCCGCTTCCTCAATCCGGCGAAGAACCGCTCCGGCAACCGGGTCTACAAGAGCCGGGAGGTGGAGCTGATCATGCTGGTGAAGCACCTGCTGTACACCGAGAAGTACACGATCGAAGGCGCCCGCCAGCGAATTGAGCACTATCGCCGGACCGGCGAGCTCCGGGGCGCCGCCCGGCAGGCCATGGCGCAGGAGACGATTCAGGAGCTGCGGTCCGCGCTCGAAGAGGTCGCGCTGATCCTCGACGGCCGGGCCCCGGCCCCGGAGCCCAGCCCGGGCGCCAAGACGGCCGGCTGACCCGTTGCACATCCTCGTCAGCAACGACGACGGCATCCTGGCCCCCGGCATCGGCATGCTGGCGGAGGCCTGCCAGTCCGTGGGGCAGGTGACCGTGGTGGCGCCGGACCGGGAGCAGAGCGGGACCTCCCACTCGCTCACCCTCCACCGCCCCCTGCGGGCCGCCCGCCGCCCGGACGGATCGTTCCAGGTGGACGGCACCCCGACCGACTGCGTCCTCCTCGCGCTCCAGGCCCTGATGCCGGTGCGTCCGGCGTTCGTGTTCTCCGGGGTCAACCACGGCCCCAACATGGGGGAGGACGTGCTCTATTCCGGGACGGTGGCCGCGGCCATGGAGGCCGTGACGCTCGGGGTCCCCGGAATCGCGATCTCCTTCGCGGGCGGCGACCCGGAGGTGCTGGCCACCTACCGCGAGGTCTTGGAGGGGCTGGTGCGGCAGATCATCGCGGTCGACCAGTTCCCGCCGGACATGATCCTCAACGTGAACCTGCCGAACGTCCCGGCCGACCGGATCCGGGGGACCCGGGTCACCCGGCTCGGCAGCCGGTTCTTCTCCGAGTCCCTGACCCGGATGCAGGACCCCTGGGGGCGCGAGATCTACTGGATCGGCGGCGGCACCATCACCTGGACCGGGGGCGAAGACTCCGACCACCGGGCCACGGCCGAGGGGTACATCTCCCTGACGCCCCTCCACATGGATCTGACCAGCTATTCGCTGATCGAGACCGTCCGCGCGTGGCAGCTGGAGCGGTAGGCCGCGGGGACGGCTATGGCGGGTACCGGGCGCAGCTGGTCGAGACGCTCCGGGGGAAGGGAATCCGGGACCTCTCGGTGCTTCGAGCCATCGGGCAGGTGCCCCGGCACCTCTTCGTCCCCCCCAGCGTGCAGCACCGCGCCTACGAGGACTCGGCCCTGCCCATCGGCGGCGGCCAGACCATCTCCCAGCCGTACGTCCAGGCCCGGTACCTCGAGGTGCTGGAGCTCCGGGGACGGGAGAAGGTCCTGGAGATCGGCACCGGCTCGGGGTACCAGACCGCGCTCCTGGGGCTCCTGGCCGGGAACGTCTTCAGCGTGGAGCGGATCCCGACGCTGGCGCAACAGGCGCGGGACGCCCTCGAGGCGGCCGGGATCCGGAACGTCTCGGTCCTGGTGGGCGACGGCACCCTGGGCTGGCGTCCCTATGCTCCCTACGACGCGATCCTGGTCGCGGCGGCCTCGCCCGAGGTCCCCCCACCCCTGATCGAGCAGCTGGCCCCCGAGGGTCGGCTGGTCATCCCCCTCGGGGGCCGGCAGTCCCAGGTCCTGACCCTCGTGCGGAAGCACGAGGGCCGCATCACCACGACCCGCCTGGGGGACGTGCGGTTCGTGCCGCTCCTGGGCGAGTTTGGCTTCCCGGGCTGACGGAGTAGCTTTCCTCCTCCCGCCGCCGGGTGCCACCGGCGGTCCCAGTCCCCGAGCCTCCAGAAAGACCCGATGGAATTCCTCACCGGCCTGATCGATTTCTTCCTACACCTCGACCGCCATCTCGGCGCGATCATCGCGCAGTACGGAACCGGGACGTACCTGATCCTCTTCCTGATCGTGTTCTGCGAAACCGGCCTGGTGGTCACCCCCTTCCTGCCCGGCGACTCGCTCCTCTTCGCCGCGGGCGCGTTCGCCGGTCTCGGCATGCTGGATCCGTGGGTGCTGTTCTTCCTGCTCACCGCCGCGGGGATTCTGGGGGACACGGTGAACTACTGGATCGGGCGCTGGGTGGGCCCCCGAGCCTTCACCGAGGACCACCGCTGGCTCCGGCGAGAGTATCTGGACCGGACCCATGCCTTCTATGAGCGGCACGGGGGGAAAACCATCATCCTCGCCCGCTTCGTGCCGATCATCCGGACCTTCGCTCCTTTCGTGGCCGGCATCGGGACGATGACCTATGGCACGTTCATCCTCTACAACGTGGTCGGCGCCGTCGTCTGGGTCGGTCTGTTCGTCCCGGTGGGCTACTTCTTCGGGAACCTGCCGGCGGTCCGGGAGAACTTCACCCTGGTCATCCTGGCCATCATTCTGCTCTCGGTGATGCCGATCGCGATCGAGGTCTTCCGGGCCCGCCGAGCCCAGCCCCAATGAGCCTCCGGTTCCTGGTGTCGGGGATGGTGCAGGGGGTCGGATTCCGCTGGTTCGTGCAGCGGCGGGCGACTTCCCTGGGGCTCGGCGGGTACGTCCGAAACCTCCCGGACGGCCGGGTGGAGGTCGTCGTCGCCGGCCCCGACGAGGCGCTCGGGGCCCTGGAGGACGCGCTGAGGCAGGGCCCGAGCCTCGCCTCGGTGACAAATGTTGAAAAGTCCTCGATTTCGGATGAAATCGATAGCCTTAAGTCGTTTGACATAAGGTAATTACAACTTTCACATCAAGTGTTGTAAACCTATGGATGCAAGCCTCCTTTCCTTCGTTCGAGCCCGAGTTCGGGCCGTCCCGGACTATCCCAAGCCCGGCATCGTGTTCCAGGACATCACTCCGCTGCTGGGAGATCCGGGGGCGCTGCGCCGGGTCGTGGCCGCGATGGCCGTGCCTTTCGAGGCGGCCGGGGTGACCCACGTCCTGGGAATCGAGTCCCGGGGGTTCATTCTGGGCAGCGCGGTGGCGCTCGAGCTGCGCACCGGCTTCGTGCCGGCTCGGAAGCCGGGCAAGCTGCCGCGGGTGACCGTCCGGGAGGAGTACCAGCTCGAGTACGGCACCGACGCCCTGGAGCTGCACGCCGACGCATTCGGGTCGAATGCCCGGGTGCTCATCGTGGACGACGTGATCGCGACGGGCGGGACGGCGGCCGCGGCGGGTGCCTTGGTGCGCCGGCTGGGGGCGGAGCTGGTGGGGTGGAGCTTCCTACTGGAGATCGCAGGGCTGGGAGGGCTCGATCGGCTGGGGCCGTCGGAGTCGCGCGGGCCAGCCCACGTGATCTTCGTGCCCTAGAGCAGGCAGCCCCGGCGGGTGAGCGTCAGGATGGACTGGCAAGTACGCGCCCGGGCCGGCTCCGGGAGGGGCTCGGCCCCGAGCGCGGGTGTGTCCGCGAGGGATCCGTCGATCTCGCCGGTGGGCACGGGGACACCGTCGGCCCCGAGGATTCGGAGGAGCTCCCACTGCGCCTCCCGCGCCGCCCGGAAGCGTGGCCCGTTGTACATCACCGCGAAAACCAGTACGCCGTCCGGCCGTCCCAGATAGCCCACCACGGTCGAGACATCCCGCAGGGTGCCCGTCTTGGCCCGGACCACGCCGATCTCGGGCAGGGCGGTGCCGAGGCGGGAGAGGGTGCCCCGGCCGTTGGCCGGCAGAAGCCCCGGGAGGTCCCGTCCGGGCGGGGTGCGCGGGAACCGCGCGAGGTAGGTGACGAAGTCCATGGCGGAGACGCGGTTTCCCTCGGAGAGCCCGCTTCCGTCCACCAGGTGGAGGCTGGAGTCCGCGCCGGTCACCTCCCGCACGTGGGCCTCGAACCCCTTTCCGGGAGCCTGGAGCCCGGGGGAGTCGGCCCAGCGGAGCAGCTGCTCGGCCCCGATGTTCAGGCTCCGGCGGTTGACCTCCATGGCCAGGGAGTCGAGCGGCGGAGACATGGCCTCGGCCAGGCTCCGGGTCACCCCGAAGGCGAATCCGGTGCGGGCCAGGTGTCGGGCTAGGGGCCCCCTCGGCTCCGGGAGCCACGCTGGCGGCATCGTGGCGGGGCGGTCGGCGTCCCAGGTGATGCCCTGGTCCTGAAGTGCTCTGGCCAAGGCGGCCGCCAGGACTGCCGTCGGGTCCGGCGCCACGACGGCGAAGGTGCGCGACGGGGCCTCGGTGCCGATCTCGCCGGTCAGGAGCCACCCCCGTTCGCCTCGGGCATGGAGAGCGAGACGGGTCCGGTCTCCCGAGACGGTGAGGGCCCGAACCTCGATCAGGGTTTCAATGCCGGTGGGGGCGGGATCCAGCAGCGCCGGCGGGGCCCCGGGCGCTGCGCCCGGGACCACCCGGAAGGCGATGAAGTTCTCATGGACCACGACGGACCCGACCGGAGGGGCGAAGAGGCGCCCGCGGTGGCGCTGGGCCCACACCTGGGGGTAGGACGCCGTAGGAAGCCCGGACGCGGTGGTCACGATCAGCGGCCCCGACAGGCGGCGGACCCCCTCGGAGGCGAGCTGAGCGGCCAGGTCGCGAAGGCTGGGCCCCCGGCCGGCCGGGTGCTCCAGCGTGGGATCGCCGTTCACCTCGAGGCTCCACGGGCCCAGCCAGGTTCCGGTCCAGGGATCGACCAGCCCGGTGCCCACGATACGGGTGCGCTGCCGGGCGGTGGGCCCGAGGACGCTCCGGGCATACCCCGTGGTGAGGACCTTGAGGGCCGAGGCCGGGACCAGGGCGGTGTGGGGGGAAACGCTCCAGACCAGGTTGCCCTCGGCGTCGGCGATGGCGATGCTCCAGCGGCCCGGCGCCAGCGATCGGGCGTAGTGGAACCAGAGCGGCAGGCGCCCCTCCAGCTCGTCCGGGGCGGGCGCCGCCCACCCGCGCCCCGACCCGAGGGTCAGGGCGGCGAGGATGCCGACGAGGGCTGGGC
>JBFIUJ010000020.1:0-14521 GCA_041607595.1 Gemmatimonadales bacterium
GCCCGCCCGGCCGCGATCGCGCCGCGGGAGGACCGGGAGGGCTGGCCCCTCTCCTTCGCTCAGCAGCGGCTCTGGTTCCTCCAGCAGTGGGATCCGGAGAGCGCGGCGTACACGATCCCGGCGGCGGTTCGCCTGACGGGGACGCTGAACGCGGAGGCCGTGCGGGTTGCGCTCGGGGAGATCATCCGCCGTCACGAGGTGCTGCGGATGCGGCTCGGCACGATCCGGGGCGAGCCAGTCCAGCAGGTGGTGCCTGAGCAAGATCTGGTGCTCCCCCTCGTCGATCTCCGGGACCACCCGGCGGCCCGTGCGGAGGCCGCGCGGCTGGCGGAGGAGGAGGCGCGGCGGCCGTTCGACCTGAAGCAGGAGGCCCCGGTGCGGGCGACGTTGCTCGCGCTGGCGGACGACGAGCATCTCCTGCTCTTCACGCTGCACCACATCGTCGCGGATGGGTGGTCGGTCGGCGTGCTGCTGCGGGAGTTCGCGGCGGGCTACGCTGCGGCTCTGGCCGGCCAGCCGTCGCCGCTGCCGCCGCTGCCGCTCCAGTACGCCGATTACGCGGCCTGGCAGCGGGAGTGGCTCGCGGGCGAGGAGCGCGAGCGGCAGCTCGGCTACTGGCGAGAGCATCTCCAGGGCGCGCCGCCCGTACTCGAGCTGCCGACGGATCGTGCGCGGCCCCCGATGATGACCTACGCCGGGGCGCACGAGTGGTTCACGGTGCCGGAGGAGCTGGTCCGTCGCCTGCGGGCGCTGGGCGAGGCCGAAGGGGCGACGCCGTTCATGACCTGGCTGGCGGCGTTCCAGGTGCTCCTCGCGCGGTACGCGGGGCGGGACGACATCGTGGTCGGAACGCCGGTGGCGAACCGTTCGCGGAGCGAGATCGAGGGCATCATCGGGCTCTTCGTGAACACGCTGGTGTTACGCACGGATCTCACCGGGGTCGCGCACTTCCGGGAGGCTCTGCGCCGCACGCGGGAGGTCGCGGTGGGCGCGTTCGCGCACCCGGACCTGCCCTTCGAGATGGTGGTAGACGAGCTGGCCCCCGAGCGCGATCTCAGCCACCCGCCGCTCTTCCAGGTGATGTTCGACTACCAGGGGGCGCCGCTGGGGGAGATCGCGCTGCCGGGGCTCCGGGCGGAGGTGGTGGAGACGGAGACGGCCACGGCCAAGGTGGATCTCCTGTTGATGCTGGTGAACGAGGGTGGGGACCGGCTCCGCGGGGTCTGGGAATACAACACCGATCTCTTCGACCGGGACCGGCTGGCTCGGCTCACCGAGCTGTTCCTGACCCTGGTGCGCGGGCTGGTGGCGGAGCCGGACCGTCCGCTTGGCGGTGTCTCCATGCTACCGGCGGGCGAGCGGCAGCGGGTTGTGGAGGAGTGGAACCAGACCGCTATTCCTCCGTCGGCTCACCGGACGATGCACGAGGCGTTCACCGCCCAGGCGGCGAAGACGCCGGACGCCCTCGCCATCGCGGCGGCGGCGGGGACGCTGACCTACGGGGAGCTGGAGCGGCAGGCGAATCAGCTGGCGCACGCACTGCGCGCGCACGGCGTAGGACCCGGCACGCTCGTGGGCCTGCGGGTGGATCGCTCGGCGGAGTTGGCCGTCGGGGTGCTGGGGATCTGGAAGGCCGGGGCGGCGTACGTGCCGATCGACCCGTCCTACCCGGTCGAGCGGCAACGCTTCGTGCTGGAGGATTCCCAGGCGCCGGTGCTGGTCACGCTCGAGCGGTTGGCGGAAGAAGAGGTTTCCGGGCTCGTAACGATCTCCCTCGACCGCGACCGCCGAGCCCTGGAGGAGCAGCCGACGGCGCCGCCGCCGCCCGCGGCGGGTCCGGAGGATCCGGCCTACGTCATCTACACGTCGGGCAGCACCGGGCGGCCGAAGGGCGTGCTGATCCGCCACCGGTCGGTGCTCAACCTGGCCGACGCGCTGGCCCGGGAGATCTACGCGCCGCTGGGCGAGGGCCCGGTGCGGGTCAGCCTCAATGCGCCGCTGGCCTTCGACGCCTCGGTCCAGCAGCTGACCGCGCTGCTCCGTGGCCATGCGCTCGTGGTGGTGCCGCATGAGGTGCGGCTGGATGGCGCGGCGCTCCTGGCCTGGCTGCGCGAGCAGCGGGTGGACGTGCTGGACTGCGTGCCGTCCCAGCTCAAGCTCCTGGTCGAGGCCGGGCTCTTCGAGGGGCCGGCCCCGGCGGCGCTGATCCCCGGCGGCGAAGCGATCGACGAAGCGCTCTGGGGCGCCCTCGCGGCCGCCCCGGCCACCGAGAGCTACAACGTATACGGTCCCACTGAGTGCACGGTGGACGCGACCCTTGCCCGGGTGAAGGCCTGGCCCGCGGCCCCGACGATCGGGCGGCCGCTGGCCAACGTGCGGGCCTATGTGCTGGACCGCTTCGGGGCCCCGGCGCCGATCGGGGTCCCGGGCGAGCTGCACCTGGGCGGCGCGGGGGTGGGGATCGGCTATCTCGATCGGCCGGAGCTTACGGCGGAGCGCTTCGTGCCCGATCCCTATGGGGGCGACCCGGCCGCTCGGCTCTACCGCACCGGCGACCTGGTGCGGTGGCGGCCGGACGGCGCGCTCGAGTTCATCGGTCGAGCCGATGACCAGGTGAAGCTCAGAGGTTTCCGGATCGAGCTGGGCGAGATCGAGACGGCGCTCGCCGGCCATCCGGGGGTGCGGGAGGCGGCGGTGGTCCTGCGGGGAGGAGAGCCGGGTGGGGCGAGGCTGGTGGGCTATGTGGTGCCGGTCGAAGCCGGTGCGGCGCCCACGGTGAGCGAGCTGCGGCAGCATCTGTTGGCGGCGCTGCCGGAGTACATGGTGCCGGGGCTCTTCGTTCCCCTCGAGGCTCTGCCGCTCACCCCGAACGGGAAGGTCGATCGACGCGCCCTGCCGGCGCCGGACCAGGCACGGCCCGAGCTGGCCAAGGCCTACGTGGCTCCACGCTCGCCGGCGGAGGAGGCGCTGGTTCGAGTATGGCAGGAAGTGCTGGGGCTCGAGCGGGTGGGGGTGGAGGACAACTTCTTCGAGCTGGGGGGCGACTCGATCCGCGCCGCGGTGCTGATGAACCGCCTGCAGGAAGAGGTGGTGCAGGAGCGCGCCCACGTGCGGGCGATCTTCATGGCCCCGACGGTGGGCGAGCTGGCGCGCTACCTGGAGGAGTACTACCCGGAGGCCACCGCACGCCTCGGAGGCGGAGAGGGAAGGGCCGCGGGCGGGCTCGAGGTCCGGGTGGCCGGTGCGCTGCGCTCGACGGAGCGGCTGGGCGACGAGAACCTGGCGGCCTTCCGCGCCCTGATCCCATCCCTGCCGGCCAGGGGGCCGGACCTCGCGCTCCCCGAGGGGAAGAACTCGCCCGCAGTCTTCCTGCTCTCGCCGCCCCGCTCCGGCTCCACGCTGCTGCGGGTGATGCTGGACGGCCACCCTCGGCTCTTCGGCCCCCCGGAGCTCGATCTCCTCTCCTTCAATACCCTCGCCGAGCGTCGGGCGGCCTTCGAGGGGCCCAACCAGTTCTGGCTGCAGGGGACCCTGCGCGCCGTCATGGAGGCCCGGGGCTGCGACGCCGAGACGGCCGACGCCTTCATGGCCGACCTGGAGCGGCGGGGGACGAGCACCAAGGGGTTCTACCGCCTGCTCCAGGACTGGATCGGGGATCGGCTCTTGGTGGACAAGACGCCCGTGTACCCGCTGGATCCGGCCATCCTGGACCGCATGGAGGAGGACTTCGCCGACGCGAAGTACATCCACCTGATGCGGCAGCCCTACTCGTCCATCTACTCGTTCATCGAGGCCAAGCTGGACGGGGTCTTCTTCCGGCACCCCCACCAGCTCAGCCAGCGGGCGCTGGCCGAGCTGGTCTGGATCGCGAGCCATCAGCACATCCTCGCGTTCCTGGAGCGCATCCCAGACGAGCGCCAGCACCGCCTGCGGTTCGAGGATCTGGTCCACCAGCCGGCGGAGGAGATGGAGCGGCTCTGCGAGTTTCTCGGGATTGCATTCGATCCGGCGGTGCTCCAGCCCTATGACGGCGAGCGCATGACCGATGGCGTGCGGCCCGGGGCGCAGATGGTGGGCGACTTCAAGTTCTACCTGCGCTCGAAGATCGATCCGGCGGCCGCCGACCGGTGGAAGGGGGTCCACACCGTGGACTTCCTGAGCGAGCCGGGATGGCGTCTGGCCGAATCGCTCGGCTACGACCGCTCGGAGGGCGTCGTCGGCCGCGCCGCGCCAGCCGCGGCGCTCCGCCCGATGCCCCGCACCGGGGCGCTCCCGCTCTCCTATGCGCAGCAGCGGCTCTGGGTGCTCGACCAGATGGAGCCGGGGAGCGCGCTGTACAACATCCCCGCGGCCGTCCGCCTCCGCGGCCGGCTGGACGTGTCCGCCCTCGAGCGGGCGCTGAGCCTGGTAGTCGAGCGCCACGAGGTGCTGCGCACGACCTTCCCGGCGGTGGACGGCCGGGCCGCGATCGCGATCGGGAGCGACGCGTCGGTGCGCCTCGCGGTCGAGGACCTCACGGCGGTGCCGGCGGACGCGCGGGAGGAGGCCCTGCAGTCCCGCGCGGTGGAGGAGGCGCGGCGGGGCTTAGACCTGGAGCGGGGACCGCTCCTCCGCGGTCTCGTGCTCCGGCTCGCTCCCGACGAGCACGTGCTGGTCCTGACCATCCACCACATCGTGGCGGACGGGTGGTCGGTCGGAATCCTGATCCGGGAGCTGGCCCGCGCCTACGACGCGCTGGTGGCGGGCGAGACACCCGACCTGCCCGCGCTTCCTCTGCAGTACGCGGATTTCGCGGCCTGGCAGCGGGAGCGGCTCTCGAGGGACCTGCTCGACCGCCAGCTCGTCTACTGGAGGACGCAGCTGGCCGGCGCGTCGCCGCTGCTCGAGCTGCCCACGGATCGACCGCGCCCGGCGGTGCAGCAGTTCGAAGGCGAGACGGTCTCGTTCGCGCTGCCCGAGGCGCTGAGTGCCGCGATCGCGGGCCTGGCCCAGCGCGAGGGCGTCACCCTCTTCATGACCCTCACGGCCGCCTTCCAGGCGCTCCTCCATCGCTACTCAGGCCAGGAGGACATCTGTCTCGGCACGCCGGTGGCGACCCGGGATCGGTCGGAGCTGGAGCCCCTCATCGGGATGCTGGTGAACACGCTGGTGCTCCGCACGGACTTCTCCGGCGACCCGTCCTTCCACGTGCTGCTCCAGCGCGTCAAGGAAGTGGCGCTGGGCGCGTTCGCGCATCAAGAGCTGCCGTTCGAGATGCTGGTGGACGAGATCCAGCCGGAGCGGGACCTGAGTCGCTCGCCCCTCTTCCAGGCGATGTTCGCCCTGCAGAACGCCCCGACGGAGCCGCTCCGGCTCTCGGGCCTCGAGTTGGCACCGGTCGCCGCGTACGGTGGTACCGCCAAGTTCGATCTCACGCTCTTCATGTGGGAGCGCGAGGGGCGCCTGCGGGGAGCCCTGGAGTACAGCACCGCGCTCTTCGACCGGAGCACGATCGACCGGATGCTGGGGCACTTCCACCGGATTCTGGAGGCGGCGGTGCGGGATCCGCGCGCCCCGGTCGGCCGCCTACCCCTGCTGACCGAGGCCGAACGGGAGCTGATCCTCGGTGAGTGGAACCGCACGGAGGCGCCCTATCCGAAGGACGGGTCCATGCACGGCCTGTTCGAAGAGCAGGTCGCCCGGACCCCGGATCGGGTGGCGCTGGTCTGCGGTGGGGCTGCGCTGAGCTACGGCGCCCTGAATGCGCGTGCCAACCGGTTGGCCCACCACCTTCGGTCGCTCGGCGTCGGCCCTGAGACCCTCGTGGGCATCTGCGTGGAGCGCTCGCCGGACATGGTGGTGGGCATCCTGGGGATCCTGAAGGCGGGGGGAGCCTACGTCCCGCTCGACCCGGCCTATCCGCCCGGGAGGCTGGCGTACATGCTGTCCGACAGTCGGGCACCGGTGGTGCTCACGCAGGCCGCCCTGGCGCACGCGGTGGCGGGGCATGGGGCGGAGGTCTTCCACCTCGACGCGGATTGGCCGGACGTCGAGGGGATGCCCCCCACCGATCCGGTGAACGAGACGCAGGCCGAGAACCTGGCCTACTGCATCTACACGTCGGGATCGACCGGCACACCCAAGGCCGTGGAGCTGCAGCACTCGAGTGCCATGGCGTTCCTGGCCTGGGCCAACCGCGCCTTCCAGCGCGAGCACCTGGCCCGAACGCTCTTCTCGACGTCCATCTGCTTTGATCTGTCGATCTTCGAGCTGTTCGCCCCGTTGGTGAGCGGGGGGACCGTGGTGTTGGTGCGAGATGCGTTGGCGCTGGCCGAAGCGGGGAACGGCCTGGCCCCGACCCTGATCAACACCGTGCCCTCGGCGGCGCAGGCGCTCGTGGACACCGTCGGCATCCCGGACTCCGTCCGGATCATCAACCTGGCCGGCGAGCCGCTGCGGGAGGACCTGGTGCGGAGACTGCGAGCCGCGGCGCCGGAGGCCCGGGTATACAACCTCTACGGGCCGACCGAATACACGACCTACTCGACCTACTGCGAGGTGGACGGCGACGCGAAGGTGACCATCGGTCGTCCGGTGGCGAACACCCAGGTCTATATCCTCGACGATCGTCTCGAGCCGGTACCGATCGGCGTGACCGGGCAGATCCATATCGCCGGCGCGGGGCTGGCGCGCGGATACTGGAGACGGCCGGAGCTGACCGCGGAGCGATTCGTTCGGAACCCCTTCGGCGGGCCGGGCAGCCGGATGTACAGGACCGGGGACCTCGGTCGCTACACCCCCCAGGGCGCCATCGAGTACCTCGGCCGGGTCGACCACCAGGTGAAGCTGCGTGGGTTCCGCATCGAGCTCGGCGAGATCGAGTCCGCGATACTCCGCGCCGAGGGGGTCGAGGGAGCGGTCGTCGTCGCGCGGGAAGATGCCCCCGGCCTCCGGCAGCTGGTGGGCTACGTGGTGGCGGCCCCGGGGAAGGCGATCGACATCCCTGCGCTCCGCGACTTTCTCCGGGCCCAGCTGCCGGAATACATGATCCCGACGGCGCTGCTCCCGCTGCCCGCGTTCCCGCTCACGCCCAACGGCAAGATCGATCGGGCCGCGCTACCGGCCCCCGAGGGGCGTCCCGAGAGCGCAGTCGAATACGTCGTCCCCGAGGCGGGAGCCGAGGAGGCGCTGGCCGCGATCTTCGCCGACGTGCTGCGGCTCGAGCGGGTCGGGCGGCACGACAGCTTCTTCGCGCTTGGCGGCGATTCCATCCTGGCGATCCAGGTGGTGAGCCGAGCGGCCCAAGCCGGGTGGCGGATCTCGCCCCGGCACCTGTTCCAGCACCCCACCGTGGCCGGCCTCGCCCCGGTCGCGGAGCCGGGCACCGCCGTGGCCGCGGAGCAGGAGCCGATCGTCGGACCGGTGCCGCTCACCCCGATCCAGCGCTGGTTCTTCGATCTCGGCTTGCCCGCCCCGGACCACTGGAATCAGGCGCTCCTGCTCGCGGTGGCGGAGCCGCTCGAGCGCGCCCCGGTGGAGGCGGCGCTCGCCGCGCTGCTCGCACACCACGACGCGCTGCGGCACCGCTTCCAGCGGGTGGGTGGGGCCTGGGAGCAGCAGGCGGCGCCGCCGGAGCAGCTCCCGGCCCTCGCGTGGGAGGACCTCACGGCGGTCGCGGATGAGGCCCTCGCGGAGCGGATCACCGAGCGGGCCGGCGCCGGGCAGCGCTCGCTCGATCTGGCCGAAGGTCCGCTGCTCCGGGTCGCGTACTTCGACCTGGGCCCGAGCCGCGAAGGTCGCCTCCTGCTGGTGGGTCACCACCTGGTCGTGGACGGGGTGTCCTGGCGGATCCTGCTCGAGGACTTCCGCACGGCCTACGGGCAGGCCCGGCAGGGCAACGCGATCCGGCTCCCGCGAAAGACTACGTCCCTGCGGCACTGGAGCCGCCGGCTGGCCGAGCTCGCGAGCGACCTCGCCCCGGCGGAGGCGGCGTACTGGGCCGGGACGACGGCAGAGATGCCGGCGCCGCCGCTCGACTTCCCCGCCGAGCAGGACCTCGAGCGCGACTCGGCGAGCGTCACCGTGCGGCTGGAGGCCGAGGAAACCCGAGCCCTGCTGCAGCGGGTGCCTGCCGCGTACGGCACCGAGGTCAACGACGCGCTGCTCACGGCGCTACTGCTCGCCTGGCGTGCGTGGACGGGCGAGCGGGCGCTGGTCCTGGCGTTGGAAGGGCATGGGCGGGAGGACCTGTTCGACGACGTGGACCTCTCCCGCACGGTGGGGTGGTTTACCGCCCTGTACCCGCTGCGGCTCGTGCTGCCCGACGGCGACGATCCGGGTGAGGCGCTCGCCGCGGTGAAGGAGCAGATCCGCGCTGTGCCCCGCCGGGGGGTGGGGTACGGCCTGTGGCGGCTGGGCCGACCGGAGATTCCGGAGGCGCCGCTCGCCTTCAATTACCTGGGCCAGATGGACCAGGCGCTGAGCGGCTCGGGCCTGCGCCCGGCACCGGAGGGCGTGGGACCGTCCCGCGCCGAGGAGGGGCGGCGCACCCATCCCCTCTCGGTGAACGGGGGGATCCTGGGCGGGCGGCTGCAGTTGGAGTGGAGCTACGGGTCCAGACGGCACCGGCGGGAGACCGTGACCGCCCTCGCCGAGGGCTTCGTGGCCGCGCTGCGGATGCTCATCGCCCACTGCGACGCGGTGGAAGCGGCGCGCTACACCCCGTCGGACTTCCCGGACGTCGCGCTGTCCCTGAAGGAGCTGGACGCGCTCACCGAGGAGATCGGCTGATGACGGCCCGCACTCCTCCGCCAGAGGCCACGCCGACCGCCAAGCGGAACGTCGAGGCGATCTATCCGCTCGCCCCCCTGCAGCAGGGGATGCTGTTCCACAGCCTCTACGACGCCGCGGCCTACTACGAGCAGATCACCTGTACCCTCCGCGGTCCGCTCGACGTCGAGGCCTTCGGGCGGGCGTGGCAGGCCGTGGTGGACCGCCACGCCGCGCTCCGGACCGTGTTCGCCTGGAAGAAGGTCGAGCGCCCGCTACAGGTGGTGCAGCGCCAGGTGACCGTGCCGGTGTCGGTGGAGGACTGGACCGCGGTGCCGCCCGACGACCTCGCGGCGCGCCTCGGGCGGGCGCAGCAGGAGGATCGCGAGCGCGGCTTCGATCTGGCCCGGGCTCCCCTGCTGCGGGTGCGACTCCTCCGCACCGCCGAGCTGGAGCACCGGCTGCTCTTGAGCTACCACCACCTGCTGCTGGACGGCTGGTCGCTGCCGATCGTGCTGGAGGAGGTCCTGCTTCACTACGAGGCGTTCGTGGCCGGCGGAACCCCGGCGCTGCCGCCGCCCGCCTCCTACCGCGACTACGCCGCGTGGCTGCAATCGCGGGATGGCATCGAGGCGGAGCGCTTCTGGCGCGATGCCCTGGCCGGGCTCGCCGGGCCGACCTCCGTGCCGATCGACCCCCCGGCGGGCGACGCCCAGGGCGACGGGCGCCACCAGGAGCGGGAGGTCTTCCTCGACGCCGACACGACGGCGAGCCTGCAGAACCTGGCGCGGCGCCACGGGCTCACCATCGGCACCCTGGTGCAAGGCATGTGGGCGGTGCTGCTGGCCAAGTACGCCGGCGATGAGGAGGTGGTGTTCGGCGCCACGGTCTCCGGGCGGCCCGCCGATTTGCCGGGCATGGAGCGCATGGTCGGCCTCTTCATCAATACGCTGCCGGTGCGGGTCCGGGTGGACGGGTCCCGCTCCGCGGTGGCGTGGCTCCAGGCTCTGCAGGGACAGCTCGCCGAGCTGCGCCAGCACGAGGCCACGCCGCTGATCGAGATCCAGGGCTGGAGCGACGTCCCCCGGGGCGTGCCGCTCTTCGATCACATCCTGATCTTCGAGAACTATCCGGTCGCCGACTCGCTCCGCCGGCGCGAGGGCAGCATCCGGATCTCCGGCTTCCAGGCCTTCGAGCAGTCGAACTACGGACTCACCCTGGTGTCGGGACCCGGCGACCGGCTCCCGCTCAAGGCGAGCTTCGACCAGGCCCGCTACGCCCCCGAGTCGGTGGACCGCCTGCTCGGGCACTGGGCCGCGCTGCTGGCGGACTTCGCGGCGGATCCGGAGCGGCCGGTCACCGCGCTCTCGATGATGGACGGAGCGGAGCGCGCCCGCACGCTCGAGGAATGGAACGCATCCGAGCGCCCCTACCCAGCCGACCGCCGGATCCACGAGATGATCGAGGCCCGGGCCGCGGAGCGCCCCGACGCGGTCGCCATTCGCGTCGGGAGCGCCGACCTGACCTACGCGGCCTTGAACGAGCGGGCAAACCGCCTGGCCCGCCACCTGGTGGCGCTCGGGGTCGGACCGGAGGACCTGGTCGGCGTCTGCGCCGAAAAGTCCGAGGCCCTGGTCGTCGGCATGCTGGCGTCGCTGAAGTCGGGCGGCGCCTACCTGCCGCTCGATCCCAAGCTCCCGGCGGAACGGCTCCGGTTCATGCTGGAGGACTCGGCGGCCCGCGTGGTCCTGACCCACGACGCGTCGGCCGAGCGCCTGCCCGAGACTGGGACGCGCGTCGTGCAGGTGGAGCGGGACCGAGACGCCATCGCCGGCCACGAGGGCACGAACCTCGATCTCCCCGGCGATCCGGATCGGCTGGCCTACGTGATCTACACCTCCGGCTCCACGGGCCGGCCCAAGGGCGTCCTGGTGAACCACCGCGGCCTGGCGAACCTCACGGTGCTCCACCGGGAGGCGTTCGACGCTGGTCCCGACGCTCGGATCCTCCACGCTGCCTCGATCGGGTTCGACGCCTCGATCTGGGAGATGGTCGTGGGCCTCGCCACCGGAGGCACGGTGTGCCTCGCGCCGCTCGACCTGCTGACCGACCCCGAGGGGCTCGCCGACTATCTACGCGCCGAGCGGGTCAACACCATGACACTGCCGCCGTCGGTCCTGGCGGTGCTCCCGGCCGACGACCTCCCGGATCTCCAGGTCGTGATCGCGGCCGGCGAGGCGTGTCCCGCCGAGCTGGTGGGCAAGTGGTCCGCCGGGGAGCGACGGTTCTACAACGGGTACGGGCCGACGGAGACCACGGTCTGCGCCTCGCTCTACCTGTGCCGGTACGACGAGCAGGGACCGCCGCCGATCGGCACGACGATCCCGAACACGCGCCTCTACGTGATGGACCGCTTCGGCGAGCCCACGCCCATCGGGGTGCCCGGAGAGCTCTGGGTGGGCGGGGTGCCGGTCGCCCGAGGGTATCTGGGACGGACCGAGCTCACGGCCGAGCGGTTCGTGCCGGATCGCTTCGTCGAGGATCCATCGGCGCGGCTCTACAAGACCGGCGATCTCGTGCGCTGGCGGGACGACGGGAACCTCGAGTTCCTGGGCCGGATCGATACCCAGGTGAAGCTCCGGGGCCTTCGGATCGAGCTGGGCGAGATCGAGCACGCGCTTCGCCGCCAGCCCGACGTGCGCGACGCGGCGGTCCTCCTCCGGGAGGACCCCGACACCGAGCCCCGCATCGTGGCCTACCTGGTGGGCGAGCCGGAAAGGACGCCGGACGTCGCGCGCCTGCGTGACACGCTCCTGGCCGAGCTGCCCGCTCACATGGTGCCGTCGGCCTTCGTGACGCTGGAGGCGCTCCCGCTCACGCCGAACGGCAAGGTGGACCGCCGTGCGCTCCCCGCGCCGGACGCCGCCGACCTTTCCAGCCGCTACGTCGCCCCGCGCAATCCCACCGAGGAGCTGCTGGCCGAGACCTGGGCCCGCGTGCTCCGGGTCCCCCGCGTGGGGGTGCACGACAACTTCTTCGAGCTGGGGGGTCACTCGCTGCTGGCGACCCAGGTGGTGGGCCGGGCGCGCGAGATCTTCGGTGTGGAGGTGGCGCTCCGGGACCTCTTCGAGCATCCCACCGTCGCCGGCCTCGCCGAGCGCGTGGCCGCGGCAGACGGCCGGGAGCTGCCGCCGATCGAGCCGGCCCCGCGGGACGGTGGACTGCCGCTCTCCTTCGCTCAGCAGCGGCTCTGGTTCCTCGACCAGCTGGCGGGCGGAAGCCTCCCGTATTCGATCCCGATGGCGGTCGAGCTCTCGGGCGCCCTCGACCTCGCCGCGCTGGAACGGAGCGTGAACGAGATCGTGCGCCGGCACGAGGTGCTGCGCACCACGTTCCCCGAGACCGACGGCCAGCCGGCGCAGCGCATCGCCGATGAGCTGACCCTGACGCTCCCGGTCGAGGATCTGAGCGAGCTGCCGGAAGCGGCACGCGAGGAGGAGGCCGTCCGGCGCGCACGCGCGGAGGCCGCCCGTCCGTTCGACCTGGTCCGGGGCCCGCTCGTCCGTGCCAAGCTCATCCGGTTGGGCCCGGAGCGGCATGTGGCGCTGCTGACCCTGCACCACATCGTGGCCGACGGCTGGTCGCACGGCATCCTGGTGAGCGAGCTGGGCGCGCTCTACCGCGCTTTCCACGAGGACCGAGAGTCGCCGCTGCGTCCCCTGCCGGTGCAGTACGCGGACTTCGCGCGGTGGCAGCGGGAATGGCTCCGAGGCGAGGTGCTGGAGGAGCAGCTGGGCTACTGGAAGCACCAGCTCGCCGGGAGCGACGGCACGCTCGACCTCCCGACCGACCATCCCCGTCCCCCCGTACCCTCCGGGAAGGGCGACTCCGTGCCGTTCGCGCTCCCTGAGGAGCTTGCCGAGTCAGTCCGGGTGCTGGGCCGCTCCGCGGGGGCGACGCCGTTCATGGTGTTGTTGGCGGGGTGGCAGGCGCTCCTGGCGCGCTACACAGGGCAGACGGACGTGAGCGTGGGGACGGCCATCGCGAACCGGCGGCGGCGGGAGGTGGAGGGGCTGATCGGGTTCTTCGTGAACACGCTGGTGCTGCGGACCGACCTCTCGGGCGAGCCGACGTTCACCGAGCTCCTCTCCCGAGTGCGGGACGTGGCCCTGGGCGCGTACGCGCACCAGGACATCCCGTTCGAGACCCTGGTCGAGGCACTGCAGCCGGTCCGAGACCTGAGTCACACGCCGCTCTTCCAGGTCGGTTTCGCCCTCCAGAACGCGCCCGCCGAGGCGGTCGAGCTGCCCGGGCTCTCGCTCGCGCCGTTCGAGGCCGGGAGCAGCAGCGCGAAGTTCGATCTCATGCTCTCCCTCTCCGAGGGTCCGGCGGGGATCGTTGGGGCGCTGGAGTACAGCACGGATCTGTTCGAGCGGGCGACGGTGGAGCGGCTGGCGGCGCACTACGCGCGGCTGCTGGCGGCGGTGGTGGCGACGCCGGAGGCGCCGGTGGGGCGGGTGGAGCTGTGGAGCGCGGCGGAGCGGGCGACGGTGCTGGAGGCGTGGAACGCCACCGCGGCGCCCTACGCGCGCGAGCGGCGGATGCACGAGGTGATCGGGGGGTGGGCGGAGCGGACGCCCGACGCGGCGGCGGTGCGGTGCGGGGGCGAAACGCTGAGCTACGGGGAGCTGGTGGCGCGGGGCCGGACGCTGGGGCGGTATCTCCGGAGCGCGGGGGTGGGGCCGGGGACGCTGGTGGGGCTGCTGGTGGAGCGGTCGCTGGCGCCGGTGGTGGGGGTGCTGGGGGTGTGGGAGGCGGGTGGGGCGTACGTGCCGCTGGACCCGACCTACCCGGCGGAGCGGCTGGCCTACATGGTGGCGGACGCGGCGCCGGCGGTGGTGCTGACCCAGGCGCACCTGGCGGCGCGGGTCCCGGAGGGCGCCGGACGGGTGGTCGCGCTGGATGCCGAGTGGGAGGCGATCGCGGCGGCCCGGGACGGGGCGGCGACGGCGGGCGGAAGCCCGGCGGATCCGGCCTACGTGATCTACACCTCGGGCTCGACCGGCCAGCCCAAGGGGGCGGTGCTGGGGCACGGGGGCCTGGTGAACCTGAGCGCATGGCAGGGGCGGTGGCTGGAGGTGGCGCCGGCGAGCCGGGTGCTGCAGTTCGCGCCGTTCAGCTTCGACGCGTCGGTGTGGGAGCTGGTGATGGCGCTGGGGAACGGCGGGACGCTGGTGGTGCCGCGGGCGGAGGAGCTGGCGTCGGGGGCGGGGGTGGTGGCGGTGCTGGAGCGGGAGGCGATCACCCACGTCACACTGCCGCCGAGTGTCTTGGGGGCGGTGGAGCCGGGCGAGCTGCCGGCGCTGGCGGTGGTGGTGGCGGCGGGAGAGCGGTGCGGGCAGGAGTTGGTGGATCGGTGGGGCGGAGGCCGGCGGTTCGTGAACGCGTACGGGCCGACGGAGACGACGGTGTGCGCGACGGCGGAGGAGTGCGCGGTGGGACGGGCGGGAGCGCCGGGGATCGGGGGGCCGATTGGGAACATGCGGGCCTACGTGGTGGATGCCAGCGGGACGCCGGTGCCGGTGGGCGTGCCGGGCGAGCTGTGGGTGGGAGGCGCGGGGGTGGGGCAGGGCTACCTGGGACGGCCGGAGCTGACGGCGGAGCGGTTCGTGGCGGATCCGTTCGGGGGCGACGGGCGGCTCTACCGGACGGGGGACGTGGTGCGGGGGCTGGGGGACGGGACGCTGGCCTACCTGGGGCGGGTGGACGAGCA
>JBFIUJ010000021.1:0-14339 GCA_041607595.1 Gemmatimonadales bacterium
GCGCGGGCGGTCGAAGGCCGAGCGCGTGTGGCCGCTCCCTGCCGACGCGCTGGTCCTGCCCTTCCGGGACGGCCTCTTCGACGGGGCGATGGTCGGGTTCGGGGTCCGGAACCTGGAGGACCTCGATGCCGGGCTCGCCGAGGCGGCCCGGGTCCTCCGGCCGGGTGCCCGACTGGTCGTGCTCGAGTTCACGACCCCCGCGCGCCAGCCGCTGCGCGGGCTCTACGGGTTCTACTTCCGACGCGTACTCCCCGCGGTTGGCCATCTCGTCTCGAAACATAGGACGGCCTACCACTACCTTCCAGAGTCCGTGCACCACTTCCCCTCGCCCGCGGCGCTCGCGGAGCGTATGACGCGGGCGGGATTCCGCGCGGTGTCCTACGAGCTGCTCTTCGCCGGCATCTGCGCCATCCACGTGGGAACCCGGGCCTGAGGCCCGCTCCCGACCCGAGCCCATGCCTCTCGACAACCTGAGCGAGTTCGTCGCTGCCATCGACGCCATGGGGGAGCTCGCCCGCATCGACCATCCGGTGCGGGCCCGGCTCGAGATCGCCGAGATCGCGGATCGGGTGATGAAGCGCCCGGGCGGTGGCCCCGCGCTCCTCTTCGCCCACGTGCTGCTGGAGGACGGAGCCCGCAGCCCGTATCCGGTGGCGATCAACCTGTACGGCTCCATGCGCCGGATGGGACTCGCGCTGGGGGTCGAGGACCTGGACGCGATCGGCGGGCGCATCGCCGAGCTGCTCGAGCTCAAGGTCCCCGAAGGGCTCCTGGGGAAGCTCGCGCTCCTCCCGCGGCTGGCCGAGCTGGCGAAGTTCCCTCCGAGGCGCCGGAGCGGACGCCCGGCGTGCCAGGAGGTGGTCGAGCGGGACGACGCCGTGGACCTCGCCCGGATTCCGTTCCTCACGACGTGGCCGGGGGATGCGGGCCGGTACATCACCCTGCCGCTGGTCATCACGACCGACCCCAGCCGGGGCATCCGGAACGTCGGGATGTATCGCATCCAGGTCCTGGGCCGGAACACGCTCGCCATGCACTGGCAGCGTCACAAGGTCGGGGCCGCGCATTGGCGGGAGATGGCCGCCCGCGGGGAGACCATGCCGGTGGTGATCGCCCTCGGCGGCGACCCGGCCAGCCTCTACTCCGGCTCCGCGCCGCTCCCGCCGACCATCGACGAGTTCCTCTTCGCCGGGTTCCTGCGGCGGGCGCCGGTCGAGCTCGCCAAGTCCGTCACCTGCGATCTCGACGTCCCCGCCGAGGCCGACTTCGTCCTGGAGGGCTACATCGACCCGGCGGAGGACCTCGTGCTGGAGGGTCCCTTCGGCGACCACACCGGCTTCTACTCACTCGCCGACTACTACCCCAAGGTGCACGTGACCGCCGTCACCCGGCGGCGCGACCCCATCTACGCGGCGACGCTGGTCGGCCCGCCACCGATGGAAGACTTCTACCTCGGTCACGCTACCGAGCGGATCTTCCTGCCGCTACTCCGACTCACCGTGCCCGAGATCGTGGACTATCACATGCCGGCGCCCGGCATCTTCCACAACCTCGTGTTCGTGTCGATCGACAAGCAGTACCCCGGTCAGGCCTACAAGGTCATGAACGCCCTGTGGGGGCAGGGGCTGATGTCGCTCGCCAAGGTGCTCGTCGTCGTGGACCGGGAGGTCAACGTGCGGAACCCGGACGAGGCGTGGTGGATCGCGCTCAACAACATCGATCCCGAGCGCGACGTCCGCTTCACGATGGGACCGGTGGACGTGCTCGACCACGCGAGCCGGGCGTTCACCTACGGCAGCAAGATGGGCATCGACGGGACCCGGAAGTGGCCGGAGGAGGGCTTCACCCGCGAGTGGCCGGAGCGCCTCGCGATGGACCCGGAGACCAAGGCGCGGGTCGATGCCATGTGGGGGAGCCTGGGCATCCCCGGCGATCTGGGGGGCGGGCGATGACCGCGTTGCCGCAGGGCCGACCCGCGGGCGGGCCCTCGGCCCGACAGGGCACCGCCGAGGGGCAGACCTTCGCCGGCGAATCGCTGGTCGTGCGCTACCTCAATTTCGTCAAGCTGCCCCACACGCTGTTCGCGCTGCCGTTCGCGCTCGTCGGCGTGCTGGCGGCGTCCGCCGTCGTCCCGGTCGGGGCCTGGACGGTGGCGCTCGTCGTGCTGGCGTTCACCGCCGCGCGCTGGGTGGCGATGGGGGTGAACCGCATCGCGGATCGCCGGTTCGACGCGGCGAACCCCCGGACCGCCGGACGGGAGCTCCCGCGGGGCGCGCTGACCCTGGGCCAGGCCTGGGCCTCGGTCGCCGTCGCGGCCGCCCTCTTCGTGGTCGCCGCCGCCTCGCTCAATCCGGTCTGCGGCTGGCTGTCACCGGTCGCCCTCGCCTGGATCACCTCCTACAGCCTGGCCAAGCGGTTCACCTGGTGGCCGCATCTCTGGCTCGGCCTGGGCCTCGCCATCGCCCCGGTGGGAGGCTACCTCGCGGTGACCGGGGCCTGGAGCGACCCGGCTTGGGTGCTGCTCGCGATCGCGCTGGCGGTGACGACCTGGGTGGCGGGGTTCGACATCTTCTACGCCTTGCCGGACGAGGGCTTCGATCGGGACGCGGGCCTCCGGAGCGCGGTGGTCCGGCTGGGCCAGAGCCGCAGCATCCTGCTCGCCAAGCTGCTCCACGGGGTCACGATCCCCGCCCTCGCGCTCTTCGGCTACGGCGCGGGCTTCGGGGCCTGGTACTACGCCGGCGTCGTCGTCGCCGCGGGGATCCTGGCCTACGAGCATCGGCTGGTACGGCCGGGAGACCTCTCCCGCCTCGACGCGGCCTTCTTCACGATGAACGGCGTGATGTCGGTGACCGTCTTCCTGTTCGCGCTGGCGGACCGGCTGGCATGACCGAGCGTCTCAAGCGGCCCGGCTCGCCCCGCCCCGCCCCCGCGCCGACGGCGCCGAAGCGACATCGGCCGGCGGTGCCCAAGCCGGCCCGGGTGCCTCCACCGGCTCCTCCCCGCCATCCGGTGCGCTCGCCTACACCCAACCGGAGGGGGCGGTGAGCACGGGGTCCCTTCCGGTGGTGCTGGCCGTCACCGGCGCGTCCGGGGCGCCGTACGCGGTGCGGCTCCTGGAGGTCCTCGCCCGCAATCGGGTTCCGGTGTGGCTCATCCTCTCGCGCCACGGCCTCCGCCTGCTCGAGGCCGAGTGCGGCCTCGCCACGCCGGAGGAGCTTCGGAAGGCCACCGGCGGCGATTGGAGCAGCGTGACCCACTTCCCCGACGACGACCGGGGCGCGCTCCCCGCGTCCGGCTCTCGCCGCACCGCCGGCATGGTGATCTGCCCCTGCTCGATGGGCACGGTCTCGGCGGTGGCCCATGGAACCAGCCGCTCCCTCGTGGAGCGGGCCGCGGACGTGACCCTGAAGGAGCGGCGGCGGCTCATCCTGGTTCCGCGGGAGACGCCGCTGTCGCTGGTGCACCTGCGGAACCTGACGGCCGTGACCGAGGCGGGCGCAGTGGTCGTTCCGGCCGCGCCGGGGTTCTACCACCGGCCAGCGCAGGTGTCGGACTTGGTGGACTTCATCGTCCAGCGGGTGCTGGACCAGCTGGGGCTCGCGATCGAGATCGCTCCCCGGTGGGAGGGGCAGGGCTAGCGCCGTGCGGATCGGGGTCATCTCCGACACGCACGGCCTCCTGCGGCCGGAGGTGTTCGAGGCGTTCCAAGAGGTGGATCACATCCTCCACGCTGGAGACGTGGGCCCCGCGGACCTGCTGACCGAGCTCGAGGCCCTCGCCCCGGTCACCGCCGTCTACGGAAACACGGATGGACCGGACCTCCGGGCCCGCCTGCCCCGGACGGCACGGGTCCGGCTGGACGGCTTCGACATCGTGGTGACCCACGGCGACCAGCTCGGCACGCCCACGCCCGAGAGCCTGCACCAGGCCTTTCCGGAGGCCGAGATCCTGGTCTACGGGCACACCCACCGCCCGCTCCTCACGGTCGTGGACCTGGTCGTGACCGTGATGAATCCCGGCGGGGCCGGCCGGCGGCGCTTCTCGATCCCCCCCTCCGTGGGGGTGATGGAGCTCGAGCCGGGCATCCCGCCGCGCGCCCGGCTCGTCTCCCTGCTCCCCGCGGGAGCGGACTAGACCCGCGAGCCCGGGGCTAGGGCTCGGGGTCCACCGGCGGCGCCTGGCTCAGCGGGTTCATCCCCACGCCGGCGATCGCGCCGTTCTCGACGATGACCCACCGCAGCTGGATCGGCTCCGAGGCCATGGTGTAGGTAGAAGTCCGCCAGTACTGCGGCTTCCCGTTGCGCATGACCATCTTCTCTTCCATCACATCCACTTCGGTGCCCGCTCGGCTGACGAGCCGCGCGAGGTGCTCCGCGATCGTTGCCGGGCTGCCGAGGCCTTCCTTCATGTCATCCGACATGTGGGCCCAGAGGCTGTCCACCTGGCTGGTGAAGAACCACTCCGAATACTGACGGCCGGCCTTCAGGGCCGCGTCCTTCGGCATGAACTGGGCCTCGACCGGCGCCGCCAGCAGCATCGCGGCGGTGGCGAGGACAAGGGCGCTACGCATAGACATGCTCCCAGGTGGCTGGTCGGTGATTCCCTAATTCTGGATCTGGCTCAGGGGTCGGATGGCCGCCCCGACGATACGACCGGCGGAGTCCGTCACCCAGCGGACGACGACGGGCTCCTCCGAGACGGTGAACTTCGCGGTGCGCCGGTACTCGATGCGGCCCTCCCCGGCGGCGATGACCTGCTCCGACAGGAGGTCGGTCTCGACGCCCGCCCGCGACGCGACCCGGTCCATGACCTCACGGATGCCCTCCACGCCGCCCACCTCTCCCCGAAACCCTTCCCCCATGCTGTTCCACAGGCTGTCGGCCTGGCCGGTGTAGAACCAGTGGGTCAGCCGGCGGCCCAGGGCCATGGAATCGGCCTGGGTCAGGGCGGCAGTGGATGATTGGGCGAGGGCGGGGGTCGCCGCGAGGGCGAGCAGAAACATGACGCCGAGCAACGGGGTCTTCCGCATGGGGCTCCTAACGAGGGTGGGTTGCTCCGTCCTACGGTCGGCCCGACGATTGGTTTCAGCCTGAAACGGATCTTACTCGAGCGGCCCATCCTGCAGCTCGACCGTCACCCCGCGCTCTTCGCGGCGACCCCCTGCCGCGGTCACGGTCACCTTCAGCAGGTAGAGCCCGGCCTCCTCGAGGCGGCGGACGTCCAGGGTGCGGCGGACCCGGGCCGTGCCGCCGCGATGCTCGTCCTGGAAGCGAAGGGAGAGGCCGCGCCGTTCGTGCCCCAGGAGGCGGCCGAGCAGCCCCGGGGTGGCCCGCGGCACGAGCTCCACCACGGTCTCGTAGCTCTCTCCGAGCCGGAGCCCTTCCACTTCGTAGTAGAGCTCCAGCGGCACGGCCCTGGCGAACGCCGAGTATGGTGAGAGGTAGGCCGTGTCCCCTGGGGCGGCATGCCACGCGAGGTCTCGGCCAGCGTCGCCGACGGCGAGGTCGCTCAGGCGGACCACTCCCGGCGCCGTGGATGCCGCTCGCACGGAATCGGTTGGAAGCATCCGTCCGCGGTCGCCCTGCTCGAGGGCGAGCCGGAGGTGCCAGACACCGTCCGGGATGGGGAAGGCGATCCGTCCCAGCGCCGCGGATTGGCCGGCGTCGGGCGGACGGAGCGCCGCGGAGGAGTCGACCGAGAAGGCGTGCCGGCCCTCGGCGTCGAAGGCGGCCAGGCGAAGCCGGACGGGGAGCCCCCCGTCCGGGAGGCGCTCGGCGGAGTCCCTCGTGGCTGTGGGGATCGAGAACACGACGTGCAGGAGACGGCGCGCGCCCAGCCGGCCCAGGGCCAACACCCGCAGGCGCGGCTCGAGCGGCCGTTCGAACCGGAGCTCGTGGCTGTCCGAGGTGGTCGCCTGGGCGATGCTCCGGAGTCCTCGCTGGGCGTCCTCGTGCGCGAAGCGGGCTCGGCGAAGCCCTCCCCACATGAGG
Organism: Gemmatimonadales bacterium; assembly: GCA_041607595.1. Lineage (GTDB taxonomy): Bacteria > Gemmatimonadota > Gemmatimonadetes > Gemmatimonadales > GWC2-71-9 > JBFIUJ01. Next base: position 5,994 of record JBFIUJ010000021.1, read on the forward strand.
TACTTGGCGTAGTCCGGGTCGATCTCGGCCCGCGACTCGAGCATCATGTCCTCCGGGGCGCCCCGGTCGCGCCTCAGGTCGAAGACGCTCGGCACCAGGCGGAGGTCCGTGAGCCCGCCGCCGCGCACGCTCGTGCCGCCTCCGCTGAAGTGCAGCACGAGGTCCCCCTCGCCTCGGGCGTACTTCCACGAGGCGTTGGGCTGCATGCCGTAGAACATCGGGGCCACCGCCACGGTGGGCTCCCCGTACCGGACGAACACGATCCCGCGGTCGTCCAGCTCCAGGCTGCCCGAGCGGAAGCGATCGGCCTGGCCGTAGTACCGCCGGTTGTACTCCAGCCGGTAGCGGACCCGGGCCAGGCGGAGCCGGCGGTAATGCTCGCGCAGCCGCTCGCCGTCTTCCCGGAGGTCCCACCGATCCCGGTCGCTCCAGAAGCGACGGAGCCAGGCGGCCCGCTGGCCGCCGGCGGTCGCGTCGAACGCGGCAAGGCCGCTGTCGCCGACGACGGGGACGAGGTCATCTCGGTATGCGGCGACCCCGCCGGCCTCGTCCAGCGCCGCGCCCGCGAAGTACGCGGATTCGGCGTCCGGATGGTGGGCCCGCATACGCGCGAGCGCGAGCGCGTGCAGCCCGACGCCGCGCGGGCCGCCCAGCGCGAGGTGGGTCTCGGCCGCACGTAGCGCAGCCCACGGGTCCCCCGCCAGCCACTCGAGGCGCGATCGGGCGAGCCAGACGGCAGGATCCCGATCGGCGGCGGTGCCTTCGGCCCGCCGGAGCGCCTCGAGGGTCGGGCCCAGGGCGGCGGTGTCCAAGAGCGAGGGCCAGAGGTCCGCGAGGGCCACCAGGGCGGGCGCGAGGCCCCGGTCCCGCTCCAGGGCCTGCTGGAGGAAGCCGACCGCGTCCTGGATCGCCCCCACCCCGACGCGGTTCCCCAGATTGGCCGGGGTCGCCGCGTGCCACGCCCCCTTGCCCGCCTTGGCCAACCCGCGGCCCAGCCACGGATAGGCCCAGCGCGGAGCCCGATCGGCGGCGCGGCGGAACGCCCGATCGGCCTCATCGTAGCGCCGCCCGGAGGTCTTCTCGGCGACGCGAATCCAGGCGAGACCCTCCCGACATGCCAGGAGCGGATCGTCCGTGCGGGAGGCCTCCCGGTGCAGGCGCTCGGCGAGCCGGCGCAGCGACCGTCCATCCTCGACCCGGTCGAGCGAATCCCGGAACCGCTCGAGGGAGGCGACGATCGCGGGCTCCTGAGCGGGAGCGGGCAGGGTGATGACCGACAGGGCGAACGCCCCGGCCAGCAGCCTTCGCATGGCGATCGCTAGTGGACCCACTCCTCCAACGGCGTGGTCCGGCGGAGGGCGCTCCGGTGGCTGCGGAACCACGCCATCAGGAGCAGGATCTCGTCCAGGTCGTCGTGGGGAAGCGGGCCGGCCGAGGCTTCCGGCCGGGCGAGGTGATCGGCCACCACGCCCCGGAAGGCCTCTCGCTCGATCGGGGTCGTGGGGTAGGGGAAGGTGGCGCGGACCGTCCCCCGCCGGATCAGGTAGGCCCGGTCGTCGCCGAAGGCGCCCGGGTCGCGGTAGACGAAGGTGAGGAGGTCCACCGCCGCGCGAGCCCGGGCGAGCGCGGCCAGGAGCCACTCGAGCGACTCGTACTTCTCCCGCCATCGGGCGGCCCGCTCGAAGGCCTCGCTCGCCGCGGCGCTCTCCATCCCCTCCACGCAGCGATCGATGGGGCGGATCGTACGCCCTTCCAGGAAGGCGACGGCGGTCTCCGTGCGACGCTCGTAGTCGTGCTCGGACACGAGCCCCGCGCAGGGACCGGCGCAGGTGCCGAGCTCGTGGCGGAGGCACCCCGCCCGGCGGTCCGCGGCGAAGAGGTCGCCCTGCCCGGCGAAGACGATGGGGGTCGAGAGGGCGCAGTCGCGTAGGCCCAGGAGGTCGCTCAGCGTCCGGATGCCTTCCTGCAGCCGACGGGGGGAGGCGATGGGGCCGTAGCTCCGCTCGCCGTCTCGCGGCCGGCCGCGGCCGGCGTAGACCTTCGGGGCCGGTCCGGCGGAGAGCCGGACGAAGGCGGCTCGGCGGCGTCGGTTCATGCGCACGTTGAAGGGAGGGCGGTGCCGCTGGATCAGCCGCAGCTCGGTCAGCAGCGCGGCGAACTCGCTCGGGACGTAGGTCCAGTCGATGGTCGCCGCGGCGTGCAGGATGCGGCTCGCCTTGTCCTCCGGATAGCGCGCGCGGAAGTAGGACAGCAATCGTGCCCGCAGCCGCTTCGCCTTGCCGACGTAGAGCGTGCGGCCGGCCGGGTCGATCATCCGGTACACCGCCGGGCGGCTCTCGGCCAGGTGGCGTACCCGCCGGCGCAGGGCGTCGAGGTCCGCGTTGGGCAGGGCGAGGGCGGGCGCGGAGAGTCCCATCGGCGTCAGGTCGTCCGGCTCACGATTGACATCGATGACAGAACACCGTGATACGAGCGTCGATCGCGTGGGTGCCGGCGAGGGTGGTCCCGCACCGGCGGCATCGCTCTCCCTCCCGACCGTACACCTGGTGCTTGAGCTGAAATCCGCCCCGTGCGCCGGTCCCGGTCCGATAGTCCCGGACGGTCGAGCCCTTGGCCCGCAGAGCCGCCCGGAGGATCCGCCGCACGCACCGGTGGAGGGCACGCACTTCCTCCGAGGCGAGGCCGTCCGCGGCGCGCGAGGGGTCGATGCCCGCAGCGAAGAGCGCCTCGTTCGCGTAGATGTTGCCGATGCCGGCGACCCGGCGTTGGTCCATGAGCACCTTCTTCACCGCCTGGCGTGAGCGCCCTAGGATCTCGCCCAATCGTGCCGCCGTGAAGGACGGGGCCAGCGGCTCGGGGCCGAGGGACTCGCTGTACCGCTCCCACTCGGCCTCGTCGAGCCAGAGGAGCGTGCCCAGCCGTCGAATGTCACGATAGGCCAGGCGGCGTCCGTCGTCCAGCGTCGCCCGGAGCACGGCGTAGCGGGCCTCCGCGCGGCTGAGGGGCCGATCGTACACGATGAGCGAGCCGGTCATCCCCGGCTGCACGACGAGGCGGTGCCCGTCGAATGCGAGCACCGCGTGCTTGGCCCGCCGGGTCACCTCGCGCACCGTGGCGCCGTCCAGCCCCCGGAGCAGGCGCGCGCGGGTGACGCCGCGGAGCACGTCGGTGTGGGTGAGGCGCGGTCGGCGCAGGGTCCGCCCCAGCAGCGCGGGGCGGATCTCCCGCACGATCGTCTCGACTTCAGGGAGCTCGGGCATGCCGTGGGCGTTCGGCGGCGGGCACCGCGTCGGTCGGACGATCGTCGTCCCGACGGTCGTCGGACGGATGCCTCGCCGGTGGGCGAGGGTTCGAGCGGCCGTGGATCTCGAGGCCGAGTCGTCGCAGGCCGCCTGGTGGCCCGGGTCGCATCACGCGCCCCGGCGGGCCGCCTCGCGCCAACCGATGTCGCGGCGGAACACCTTCCCGTCGAACGCGATCGACTCCGCGACCGTGCGGCTCCGGCGGCGGGCCTCTTCGAAGGACTCGGCCACGGCGGTGACGTTCAGGACGCGGCCTCCGTGGGTCCGGAGCGTCCCGTCGCCGTCGCGCGTCGTGCCCGCATGGAAGATGATCACTCCCTCCGGGAGCGATTCGGGCAGCCGGATTTCCGCTCCTCGCTGCGGCCGCTCCGGGTAGCCCTCCGCCGCGAGGACCGTCGTGACCGAGGCGAGGCCCGGAAGGGCCGGCAGGGGCGCCGGCGGCCCGCCATCGGCCACGGCGGCCAGGCTCTCCAGGAGGTCGCCCGCGAGCAGGGGGAGGACGACCTGGGCCTCGGGATCGCCGAAGCGGCAGTTGAACTCGACCACGCGAGCGTCGCCTCCGGGATCCACCATCAGGCCCGCGTAGAGGAGGCCGCGAAACCGGGCGTGTCGGCGCTCCATCTCGGCCAGCGCGGGGAGCAGGACGCGCTCGGTCACCCGCTCGAGCAGGTCCGCCGTCGCGATCGTCACCGGGCTGTACGCGCCCATGCCCCCGGTGTTCGGCCCCGCGTCCCCTTCCTGAAGCCGCTTGTGGTCCTGCGACGCGGGGAGCAGCTCCACCCGGCGCCCGTCGGTGACCGCGAGCACCGACACCTCCTCGCCCTCGAGGAAGTGCTCGATCACCACGGACCCTCCCGCCTCGCCGAACCGTCCCTCCACCAGCATCGCGCGCACCGCGTCCGCGGCCTCGCTGCGGTCGGCGCAGACGATGACCCCCTTGCCCGCGGCCAGGCCCGAGGCCTTCACCACGAGCGGCTCGGGGTGCTGCGCCACCCAGGCGAGGGCTTCGGGGAGGCGGGTGAACGTGCGGCTGTCCGCGGTCGGGACGCCGGCGGCCTGCATCAGATCCTTGGCGAACGCCTTGGAGGCCTCGAGCCGCGCGGCCGAGGCATCGGGCCCGAATACGCGTCGGCCCCGCGCGCGCAGGCGGTCGGCGAGGCCCAGCGCGAGGGGCACTTCGGGCCCGATGATCGTCAGGTCGATGGAATGGGCGTCGGCGGCGGCGGTGAGCGCGTCCAGGTCGTCGGCGGGGATGGGGAGGTTCCGGGCGACCAGGGCCGTGCCGGGGTTGCCCGGGGCGCAAAAGAGGGTGGCGTCCTCGCGGTCGCGGCGGAGGGCCCAGCAGAGCGCGTGCTCGCGGCCCCCCCCGCCGACGACGAGGAGCCTCACGACTGCTGGGCGTTCCGGAAGGCCTCCCCCACCCGCTGAGCGGCGCGCTTGGCGGCGTCCACCACCTCCTTCGCGACCTCGCGGGCTTCGTGCTGGTAATACCGGCCGGCCGCGGAGAGATCGTCGCCCAGGGGCCGGTCCTGCTGGTCCGGCCCGCGCCGCACGTACTCGCCCCGAAGGATGCGATCGTACTCGCCGCTCGTCACCCACTGCTGGAGCTCGGCCGCGCGGATCGTGTGCATCGGGTGCGAGAGGGCCAGGGTATTGAGGATCTTGTAGACGATGTCCAGCCCCTCGTTGGTCTGGGCGTACTCGTGGGCCTGCGCCATGAACGCGTTCAGGTCCATCTCGCCGGCCACGATCTTGCCGCGCGTCCCGCCGGCCATCTTCATGAACAGCTGCTGGGCCGCCATCACGTCCTGACTCCCGAGCAGGCCGGCCCGGTCCGCCGAGAGCTCGGCCTTGCGGGACCACTCGAGGATCGCCAGGCGGATGGGCAGCAGCGCGATGCCCGCCAGGATCGGCAGGGCGGAGAAGCTCACGGCGAGCAGGATCTCGGCGATGGTCCGATAGAGCGCGTGCCCGCTGACCACGTGCCCCATCTCGTGGGCGAGCAGCACCCGCATCTCGTCCTCGGTGAGCAGCTCCAGCGCCGCGGAGTGGACCACGATGAACGGCTCGTCCACCCCGTAGGCGCCGGCGTTGAACACCGGGGTCTGGGAGACGTAGATCTCCGGCACGGTGGGCCAGTCGAAGGTCGTGGCCACCTCGACGTGGGTGGCGTAGAGCGTGGGGAACTGGGTCGCGCCCGCGCGAATCGCATTGCCCTGGAAGAGCAGGCGGATGCCGCGCTCGCCCCCGAGAAGGGCGATCAGCTTGCGGACCACGTCGTCGAAGCCGGGGACCCCGCGAAGCGCCTGCAGCGCGGCGCGGTCGGCAGGATGCTCCCACGAGACCCCGGCAATCTGAGGAAAGGCCCGTCGGGGGCGTGGGGCCGGTGGGGAGGAGGTCATGGCGCGCTCGTGAGTTGGGGTCGCCTCCACCTACGCGGGGGCGACCGGGTTGTTTCAAGGTGCGACATGCGTTCGGCCGCCCTCATCGGGTGAGGGAGAAGGCCTGGTCCAGGTCGCCGATCAGGTCTTCCGCGTCCTCGATACCGCAGCTCAGGCGTACCAAGCTGTCGGTGAGCCCCATGGCCTCCCGCATGGCCTTGGGCACCGAGGCGTGGGTCATGGAGGCCGGGTGCCCGATCAGGCTCTCGACCCCGCCCAGCGACTCCGCCAGGGCGAAGATCCGAGTGGCCTCGGCGAAGCGCCGGGCCCGATCCGCGTCGCCCAAGTCGAACGCGATCATCCCGCCGAAGCCGCCCATCTGCCGGCAGGCGAGCTCGTGCTGGGGATGCGAGGGGAGGCCGGGATAGTAGAGGGCGCGCACGTCGCCCCGATCGGCCAGCCAGAGCGCGACTCGGCGGCCGTTCTGATCGTGCTGGCGCATCCGGAGCGGCAGGGTCTTGGTCCCGCGCAGGGCGAGCCAGCAGTCCATCGGACCGGGGACGCCGCCGGCGGCGTTCTGGATGAAGCCCAGACGCTCCGCCAGGTCGTCCCGCTGCGTCACCAGGATCCCGCCCACCATGTCGCTGTGGCCGTTGAGGTACTTGGTGGTGCTGTGCAGGACGAGGTCGGCGCCGTGGTCCAGGGGTCGCTGGAAGACCGGCGTCGCGAACGTGTTGTCCACCGTGAACAGGAGCCCCCGCGCCCGGGTGAGGTCGCCCACCGCGGACAGGTCGGTGAGCCGCATCATGGGGTTGGTGGGGGTCTCGCAGTACACCATCCGGGTCTCGCGGGTGATCGCCCGCTCGACGTTGGCCACGTCCCGCATGTCGACGAACGTGAAGGCCAGGCCGAGCGCCGAATACACGCGCTCCATCAGGCGGTGGCTCCCGCCGTAGACGTTTTCGCCGCAGATGATGTGGTCCCCCGCCCGGAAGAGCTTGAGCGTCGCGTCGAGGGCAGCCAGGCCGGAGGCGAAGGCAAAGCCGTGGGTCGCGCCCTCGAGGCTCGCCACGTTGCGCTCGAAGGCCTCCCGGGTGGGGTTCTGGGTCCGCGCGTACTCGTAGCCCCCGTGCGGCCGGCCCAGCCCGTCTTGGACGTAGGTGGACGTCTGGTAGATCGGAACCATTACCGCTCCGGCCAGCGGGTCCGGAGCCTGACCGGCGTGGACGGCTCGGGTGCCGAAGCCGTGTGCGAGGTCGTTGGGGAGAATCTGGGTCATGGATCACCGCGCCGGGGGATGCGGAACGTAAGGGCCGAGCGGTCGCCGCGGCAAGGCAGGCGTTGAAGAATGCCCCGTGCGCCTGTAGCATTCGCTCCATGAGCCAGGGTCTCTCTCCAGCGGTCGCCTCGAACGCCGCGCGGTGTCTCGTGGTGGACGACGAGCCTCAGATCCGCTCGGTGTTGGCCCGCGTGGTCGAGGCCCAGGGGCTCTCGGCGGGCCAGGCCGGGTCCGGCGCGGAGGCGCTCGCCTACCTCGAGGCCCACGGCGAGGTGCCGCTCGTCATTTCCGACATCTCGATGCCGGGCATGGACGGGCTCGCGCTGCTGGACGAGATCCACCGGCGCTACCCGAACACGGCCGTGGTCATGCTGACGGGGGTCTCGGACGTGACGATGGCCGTGGCCTGCCTGCAGAAGGGGGCGCTGGACTACATCTCGAAGCCGGTGATGATCCAAGAGGTGCAGGCCCGCGTGACCAAGGCGCTGGAGAAGCGGGACCTGATGGCGCAGAACCGCTACTATCAGCAGCATCTCGAGCGGGAGGTCCGCCGCCAGCGCACCCGGATCCAGGAGCTCTTCCTCGAGGGCGTGCAGACCCTCGCCCGCGCGCTCGACGCCAAGGATCCGTATACCCGGGGCCACTCCCAGCGGGTGCGGGACTATGCCGTGCGGACCGCGGTGCTGCTCGGGTTCACCGGGGATCGGCTGGACGAGATCCGGATCGGGGGCGAGCTGCACGACATCGGGAAGATCGGCACCCGCGAGGCCGTGCTCAACAAGCCCGGGCCCCTCAGCGACGAGGAGTTCCGTCACATCACCGAGCACACGATCCTCGGCGAAAGCATCTTGGCGCCGCTGGCGCGGGATCGTCCGGTCGTGCTCCACATCGTCCGCTCGCACCACGAGCGCATGGACGGCGGCGGGTTCCCGGACGGGATGGCCGGCGACCGGATCCCCATCGAGGCCCGCATCGTCACCGTGGGCGATGCGTTCGATGCCATGACCACCCAGCGCGCCTACCGTCCGCCCCGGCCTCCCGAGGACGCGATGGAGGAGCTGCGCCGGTGTGCCGGGGACCACTTCGATCCCGCGGTGGTGGACGCCTTTCTCCGAGCCTTCCCGGATCCGCACTCCCTGCCGCTGCACGGATAGCGGTCGTCGTCGCCCGCTCCTTCCCTCCTACCGTCCCTATCCATGTCCGACACCTTGATGGTCAGCGTCTCCGGGATGCGCGGGATCGTGGGGAAGGACCTCACGCCCGAGCTCGTCGCCCGCCACGCCGCCGCCCTTGGCGCCTGGGCCGCCGCCGCCGGGTCGCCCAGGGTCGTGCTCGGGCGCGATGCCCGGACCAGCGGCCCGATGTTCGCGCGCGCGGCCGCCGC
>JBFIUJ010000022.1:0-14315 GCA_041607595.1 Gemmatimonadales bacterium
CGTCCTGCTCGCCTTCGCGGCCATCTACATCATCTGGGGGTCCACCTACCTGGCGATCCGGGTGGCCATCGAGACGCTGCCGCCGTTCCTCATGGCCGGGACGCGCTTCGCCACCGCCGGCACGCTGCTGTTCCTCTGGGCGCGCCTGCGGGGAGATCCGGCCCCGACGCTTCCCACCTGGCGTGCGGCGGCGGTCGCGGGCGGGTGCATGCTGTTCCTGGGCAACGGCGGAGTCGTCTGGGCGGAGCAGCGAGTGGCCTCCGGGCTGGCCGCGCTGATCGTCGCCACCGGCGCGTTCTGGCTCGTGATCCTGGACTGGCTCTGGCGCGGCGCCCGTCGTCCAGGCGCCCCGGTGATCGCCGGTCTGGTGCTCGGGTTCCTCGGCGTGAGCCTGCTGGTGTACCCCGGGCGGGGCGTGGAGTCCCCGGCGGTGGATCTCCTAGGCGCAGGGGCGCTCCTGCTCGCCGCCTTCTCCTGGTCCGTCGGGTCCATCTACGGCATCAAGGCGCCGATGGCCCGCTCGCCCCTGGTCTCCGCGTCCCAGCAGATGCTGGCAGGCGGAGGCATGCTCCTGGTCCTGGGGCTCGCGACCGGCGAGGGGGCGAGGATCAGCCTCGCCGACGTCACGCTCCGGTCTGCCGGCGCGCTCGGCTTTCTGATCGTGTTCGGCTCCATCGTGGCGTTCACCGCCTATACCTGGCTCCTCCGCGTGAGCACGCCGTCTCGGGTCTCCACCAGCGCCTACGTCAACCCGGTCGTCGCGGTGATCCTCGGCTGGACCCTGGGAGAGGAGCCCCTGACGGCGCGCCTCCTCCTGGCCAGTGCTATCATCATCCTGGCGGTGACCGTGATCACCACCGCGCGGGCGCGCCGGACCCCCTCCGCGGTCCACCCTGCGGCCACCGCCCCGAGTGATTGCGCCGGAGCCGTGTCATGACCGATGCCCGCATCTCCCTCCTGCTCGATGTCCTCGACCGCGCCTTCGACGGCCGGGCCTGGCACGGGACGACGCTTCGCGGGGCGGTCCGCGGGGTCGCGCCGGACCTCGCGGTATGGCGGCCCGGTCGCGGGCGGCACAATATCTGGGAGCTGATGCTCCACACCGCCTACTGGAAGTACGCCGTGCGCCGTCGGATCGTCGGGAGCCGGGAGCGCTTCTCCCGCGCGCCCGCGAACTGGCCGGCCCCCCCACGCCGTCCGACGGCGGAGGCCCTGGCCGAGGACGTGGCGCTGCTCGAGCACGAGCACGCCCGGCTCCGGCTGGTCGTCGAAGGCCTGGCGCCCTCCCGCCTCGGCCGCCGCCTCACCGGGCGCTGGACGGTGGCCGAGCAGATTCACGGCGTCTCGGCTCACGACCTCTACCACACCGGCCAGATGCAGCTGATCAAGCAGCTCGCCGGCGCACGCCGAGGCTGACGTCCATGGCCCTGCCCGAACTCCGCATCCGTTTGCCCGCCTGGGTCGAGCCGTTCGTGGACTGGCGGCGCACCTACGCCTCCGCGGAGGATCGGATGCGTCTCGCGATCGACCTCGCCCGTGAAAACGTCCTCCAGCGCACCGGGGGGCCCTTCGGCGCGGCGGTCGTCGAGGCGGAGTCCGGCCGGCTCGTCTCGGTCGGGGTCAACCTGGTCATCGCCAGCCACAACAGCGTGCTCCACGGAGAAGTGGTCGCGCTGATGCAGGCGCAGGCTCGGCTGCATTCCTACACTCTGGCCGCGGAGGGGCTCCCCCTCCACGAGCTGGTGACCTCGTGCGACCCCTGCGCCATGTGCCTCGGCGCCACCCTGTGGAGCGGCGTGGGCCGGCTCGCCTGCGGGGCCGGGCGGGAGGACGCCGAGCGCATCGGCTACGACGAGGGCCCGGTCTTCCCGGAGTCCTACGCCTACCTCGAGGCCAAGGGCGTCTCCGTGACCCGGGGCATCCTGCGGGCCGACGCCCGCGCGGTGCTGGATCTGTACGCCGAGCAGGAGGGCATCATCTACTAAGGGGTCGGGCGGTTGCCGTGCCCGCCCCCGGCGCAAATATTCCGGATGGCACTACTCCCTCCCACCCTTTCGGGAACCGCCCGATGCCCTCCCCCCGTCTGGCCCTGCTCCTGACCCTGTCCACCGCCCTCGCGGACGCCGCCCCGCTGCGGGTGTTGCGCACCGCCCCCAGCGGCGATGCCACGCCCGGCGACGAGATCACCATCACGTTCGACCGCCCGGTGGCGGGCTCGCTCGACCGCACCGTCGATCCGGCCGGCCTGGTCAGCCTCCAGCCCGCCATCCCCGGGCGGACCGAGTGGCGCGACCCGGTGACCCTCCGGTTCCAGCCGGCCCGCCCGCTGGTGGCGGGCACCATCTACCGGGTGACGGTGGCGAACAGCTTCGCCGCGATGGACGGGAGCCGGCTGGCCGAGCCCTACGCCTTCTCCTTCCGGGTGCGGGGGCCCCGGGTGCTCACCGGGCTCCCTACCAACGGCGACGCCCGCGAGGCGAACCTGCCCGCGCCGGCTCGGTTCGTCGAGCCGAACGCGAAGTTCGATCTGGTGGTGAGCGCGCCGGTCGCCGCGGCCGACGTCGCGAGTCGAGCCCACCTGGAGCTGAGCCCGCTCTGCGGGGGGGAGACGGTGGTGCGGCTGAAGGGGGTGGGACGGCGCGCCCTGCGGGACGCCGACCCCTGGTTCTTCCGAGAGGCCGGCGGCTGGGAGCGGAACCGCGCGCTCGACTCCCTCCGGCGCGTGGTGAGCCTGCAGCCGGAGCGGCCCCTCCCGCGGGACTGCGCCGGCCATCTCGTGCTCCCTTCCCACCTGGACGCGGCGGGCGGCGGGACGCCGTTGCGGTGGCCCTTCCGCACCTACGGGGACTTTCGGCTGGAGCGGGCGCAGTGCGCCTACGCCAGCTGTCCCACCGGCCCGATCCGGGTGGAGTTCTCCACCCCAGTCAGGGGCGCCGCGCTGTTGAAGTCCGTCCGCCTCGTGCCGGAGACACCCTTCACCGTCTCGGACTCCTCCGATGAGCGCTCCGCCTGGATCCTGGAGGCGGAGCTGGACCCCAGGAAGGGATATGCGGTGGTGGCGGACTCCGCGCTCCGCGACGTGTTCGGCCAGCCGCTGCGGGGCAACCCCGTCTCGGCCTTCGCCACCACCGGCTACGCTCCCGGGGCCGAGTACCCCTTCGGCCGCCTCGTAGTGGAGCGCCAAGGGCTCCGGACGCTGGCCGTCCGGCACGTGAACATCGATACCCTCCTGGTCACCATCGCCTCGGTCCCCGAGTCGTTGGAGGCCGCGTTCCTGAGCCGCTCCACCTGGAGCCTGGACGACGCCTTCGCCAGGGTCGCCGCCGGAGCGGAAGTGCGGCGGGTCGCCGTCCGCAACGAGCGGGATCGCACGCGGGTCACGGGCGTGCGGCTCCCCGGATACCACGCCCAGCGGCCCGGGAGCCCGACGCTGCTCGCGGTGCGGGTGAGCGGCGTCGGCGTCGACACCCGACGGGCCGCCCCCCTGGCACTGGTGCAGGTCACCGACCTGGGCATACACGCCCGGGTGGGAGCAACGGAGGCCGCCGTCTGGGTCACCGGGGCGAGCGACGGGCGGGCGCGCCCTGGCGTCGCCGTCACCCTGCACGATGTCAAGGGGCGCGCCCTGGCGCGGGGCACCACCGGACCCGACGGCGTCGTACGCCTCACCGGGTACCGGATGGAGCCGCCGAGCGGGGAGGACGAAGACGGGGAGTCCTGGGCGGGCTGGGGCTTCGAGGGCTACGTCGCGGCCGCCCAGGGTCCGGACCGCGCCGTCGTCGGGATCAGCCAATACGATCCCGACCTGAGTCCGTGGCGCTTCAACGTGTCGCCGGCCTGGGAGGAGGATCGCCATCCCTTCGCCGGAACGGTGTTCACCGAGCGGGGGATCTACCGACCCGGCGAGCCCGTCTTCGCCAAGGCGATCCTGCGCCGCGGCATGCTGGGCTCGCTCACCGCCCCCGCGCTAGACTCCGTCCGCTGGACCTTCACCGATCGGGACGGCGGGAGCCTGAAGGACTCGGTCGCGACCCTCTCGGAGTTCGGGACCGCGGAACTCAGGATGACCGTGCCGACGGACGCTCCGCTCGGCTACTACGCGGTGCGGGTCGACCGGCATCGCGAGGGCAAGTGGCGCACCGTCGCGGAAACCTCCTACCGCGTCGCCGAGTACCGCCCGCCCGAGTTCCTGGCCGAGGTGACGGCCGATCCGAAGCCCCGCTTCGGCGGCGACTCGCTGCGCGCCACGGTGCAGGGCCGCTACCTCTTCGGGGCGCCGATGGCCGGGGCCTCGGTGAGCTGGACCGTGGTCCAGCGCGGCGGCCACCCGTGGGGGATCTCCCTGCCGGGCACGGAGGGGTACTACGTGGGCCAGACGGGCTGGTGGTGGGAGGAGCAATCGGGCGGGGAGAACACGCTGGTGGGCAGCGGCACCGACAGCCTCGACGCCACCGGCCACCTCGACCTGACCGTGCGGCTCGGCGCGCCGACCCGAGGGGTCCCGGCCGACGCGGTCGTGTCTGCCACCGTGACCGACGTCAACCGGCAGACGGTGACGGCCAGCCGCTCGGTGCGGGTGCACCCCTCCGACTTCTACCTCGGCGCCAAGCCCCTGGGGACCGGCTACTTCTGGAGCGCGGGGAAGCCGCAGTCCATCGGCGTGATCGCGGTGACCCCGGAGGGGGGCCGATTGGCCGGCATCGCGGTGACCGGGACCATCGTGCGGCGGGAATGGCACCAGGTCCGCCGCGAACGGGACGGCTATGCCGAGCTGGTCGGCGAGTGGGTGGAGGATACCGTGGCCCAGTGCGCGCTCACCACCGCGCAGGAGCCCGTGGCATGTGCGGTCACGCCGCCCAAGGGCGGCACCTACATCGCCACCTTCACCGCCACCGACGCGAAGGGACGTCCGGCGGTGACCGCGCTCTACCGCTGGGCCAGCGGGCCCGACTGGGTCCCCTGGGGAGACGAGAGCCAGTTCAAGATGGACGTGATCCCGGACCGGACGCGGTATGCCGTCGGCGACACCGCGACGGTTCTCCTCGCCTCTCCCTTCACCGACGCGGAGGCCTGGATCACGGTCGAGCGCGAGGGCCTGATCGAGCAGCGGAGGCTCCGGCTCTCCGCGGGGGCCACCACCCTGACTCTCCCGATCACCGAGGCGCTGGTCCCGAACGCCTTCGTGTCGGTCCTGGTGGCGCGCGGACGGAGCGCGGCGCCTGGCCCGCTGGACGACCCCGGCCGCCCGACGATCCGCGTGGGCTACGCGGAGCTGCGGGTGACCCCGGAGGTGAAGCGCCTCGCGGTCCAGGTGGAGCCGCTCCAGCGCGAGTACCGCCCCGCCGACACCGCCCGAGTGGCCGTCCGGGTGAAGGACGCGGCGGGCCGGGGCCGGCGGAGCGAGGTGACGCTGTGGGCGGTGGACGAAGGGGTCTTGGCCCTCACCGGCTACCGGACGCCCGATCCGCTGGACGCGATCTACCGCCGGCGCGGGCTCGGGCTCCGACTGGCCAGCAACCTCGTCGCCGTGGCCCCCCAGGTGCCCGAAGGCGAGAAGGGCCGGCGTGAGCCGGGCGGCGGCGGCGGCGGCGAGGGAGGAGACGTGCTGCGCTCGCGGTTCCAGACCACGGCCTTCTTCCTGGGATCGGTGGTCACCGATGCGGCCGGGAGCGCCGTGGCCTCCGCCCGCCTGCCGGACAACCTCACCACGTTCCGGGTCATGGCCGTCGCGGTGACGGCGGACGATCGGTTCGGCAGCGGGGAGTCGAGCCTGCTCGTCACCAAGCCCCTGCTGGCGCGACCCGCGCTGCCGCGGTTCATTCGGCCGGGCGACACGTTCAGCGCCGGGGCCGTGGTCAACCAGCGCAGCGGGGGAACGCCGACCGTGCGCGTGGAGGCCGCGGCCCAGGGCGCCGAGCTGCGGGGGAGCGCCACGCAGTCCTTCACCCTCGAGCCCGGACGCGGGCGCGAGGCGCGGTTCGACTTCGCCGGCCGCCCGGGCGACAGCGCCCGCTTCACCTTCCGGGTCACGGATGGCCGGGAGACGGACCGGGTCGAGACCCGGCTCCGCATTCGCCCGGACCATCACCCGCGGGCCCACACCATCGCCGGCGTGGTCTACGACACGGCCACCGCCGTCTTCACCCTTCCGGGGGACATCGACCCCGCGCGCTCGACCCTGGAGCTGAGCCTCGGCGCGTCTCCGCTCGCGATGATGCAGGGGATCTACCTCAGCCTGCGCGCCTACCCCTACGGCTGCACCGAGCAGATCACGAGCTCGGTCCTTCCGGTGCTGGCGCTCTATCGGCTGCAGCAGCGGCCCGGCGTCCCCAAGTTGCTGCGGGGCAACGCGGCGCGCGACATCCAGGAGGCGGTGGACGTGCTGAGCCGGCGCCAGCGGGCGGACGGGGGCATCGGCCTCTGGAGCGGCGAGGGATGGACCACGCCCTGGACCTCGGCCTACGCCGGCCGCTTGCTGATCGAGGCGAAGGCCGCCGGCTTCACGGTCTCGGATTCCGCCCTCGCCCGCCTCGGCGGCTACCTCCAGGAGCACCTCCGCGCCGATCGGCCGGCGCCGACCCCGGTCTCGGCCTGGCTCGACCGATCCAGTGTGCGCCTGACGGAGGCGCTCGCGGCGGCGGAGTACTTCCGCGCCCGAGGGCGGCCGAACGTGCCGTTGGAGAACGAGCTGGTCCGGAGCGTCGGCCTCTTGTCCTGGGAGGACCGGCTGCGTCTGGCCCGCATCCTCCAACGCCGGGGCGACGGGGCGGGCGCCACCCGCTTCGTGCAGGAGGCGTGGCGCAGCGTCCGGATCGAGGGCCGCCGCGCCGTGCTGCCCGACTCGGCCTACTCCGACTTCTACTTCCGGTCCACCCAGCGCCCGGCGGCGTTGCTGCTCCTGGCCACCCTCGCCACCGATCCGGCGCATCCGTCGCTCGGCGCGCTGGTGGAGACCATGGTCCAACAGGGCCGGTCTCGGGAAGGGCGCTACAGCTGGTGGAACACCCAGGACTACGCCTCGGTGCTCGAGGCGCTCGCCGAGTTCGAGCTCCAGCAACGGACCGCCGCCGGGCGCGGCGTCCGGATCCGGGCGGGCCGTACCACGCTCTTCCGCTCCGGCGCGGAGGGCGTCGTGGGCGACACCACCGTGACCCTGGACGGGCTGCTCACCGGCCGCCCCGACGGCACCACCGCCCTCTCGGTGGCGGTGGAGGCGACCGCCCCCGGCGGACCGCTCTACTACTACCTCACCGTGCGGGAGGTGCCGCGCCGGCAGCCGGTGAACCCGGACGAGGCCGGGATCCAGGTCTCGCGGTGGTACGAGGGGTACGAAGACGGCCGGCCCATCATCGCGGTGGCCGAGGGCGACCTGGTGCGCGTCCGGCTGCGGGTGACCGTGCCGGCCACGCGCTATTTCCTGGCGCTCGGCGACGCGCTTCCCGCGGGCCTCGAGGCGGTGGACCTGAGCCTCCGCACCTCGGGCCTGCCGCCGGGACCGGGGCTCCGGGCGGCCGAAGTCGAGGCGGGCGAGATGTGGGGCTACGGCTCCTGGGACGGCGGATGGTGGTCGCCCTTCGATCACCGGGAGCTGCGAGACGATCGCGTGCTCTGGATCGCGACGGTCCTGTGGCCGGGGACCTACAACGTCTCCTACGTCGCCAGGGCCACCACCCCGGGCGTGTTCGTGCGACCGCCGGCGCACGCCGAAGAGATGTACAACCCGGCGGTCAACGGGCGGAGCGACGGCGGCGTGTTCACCATCACGGCGCGCCCGCGATGACGCGTCGCGCTCGCGCGGTCGCAGGCGGAGCGCTCCTGCTGCTGCTTGGCGCGGGGGGCTGGGTGGCCCTACCCCTCCCGGCCGATCTGCTCTCGGCAGGGGGAGCGCATCAGCTCCGGATCGAGGATCGGCACGGCCTCCTGCTCCGGGCCACCCGGGCCGACGATGGGTCCCGCCGGAGCTGGGTGCCGCTCGCCGAGATGGACCCGGATCTCCTCGCGGCCTTCGTAGCGGTCGAGGACCGGCGGTTCTTCTCCCACCGCGGCGTGGACCCGCGGGCCGTGGCCCGCGCCACGCGGACCAACCTCCTGGCGAGACGCTTCGCGGCCGGCGGCTCCACGATCACGATGCAGCTCGCCCGGCTCCTCCGGCCCGAATCGATGCCGAGGACGCTGGTGGGCAAGGCCGCCCAGATGGCGTGGGCCGTGCGGCTGGAGGCCCACCTCTCCAAGCAGGAGATCCTCGAGCAGTACCTGAACCGGGTGCCGCTCGGGCAGGCGGCGGCGGGCGTCGACGCGGCGGCCGAGCTCTACTTCGGCGCCTCGGCCCGCCGCGTGAGCCTGGGCCAGGCCGCGCTGCTGGCCGGGCTCGCCCGCTCGCCCACGGGAGACAACCCGCTCCTCGACCCGCGCCGGGCCAGAGACCGTCGCGCGGTGGCGCTCGCCCAGGTGCGCCGCTTCGGATACGCGTCCGGCGAGGATGTCGCGCGGGCGCGGGCCGAGCCTCTCCTGCGGGGGAATCCATCTCGGCCGTTTCTCGCTCCGCACTTCACCACCCGAGTGCTCGCGCGGGCCGAGGCCGAGGGGGCGCCGGTCTCGGGAGTGTGGCGTACCTCCCTCGATCGGCCGCTCCAGCTCGCCGTCGAGGACGAAGTGCGCCATACGGTGGACGCGCTCAAGGAGCGGGGCGTCGCCCACGCGGCGGCCGTGGTGCTGGACAACCGGACCGGGGAGATCCTGGCCTGGGTGGGCTCGCCGGACTTCTGGGCCGACACGGCGGGCCAGGTGGACATGGTGGTCTCCCGCCGCCAGCCGGGCTCGGCCCTCAAGCCCTTCCTCTATGCCCTGGCCTTCGATCGGGGGTACTCGGCCGCGTCGGTGCTTCCGGACGTCGCCCGGACTTACGCCACGGGCACCGGTGTCTACGCCCCGCGGAACTACGACCGTCGCTTCCACGGGCCGGTCCGCGCACGGGAGGCGCTCGGCAGCAGCTTCAACGTGCCGGCGGTCGAGCTGGCCCACCGGCTGGGGGTCGGCGGCCTCCTCGCCGCGCTGCACCGTGCGGGATTCGCCTCGCTCGATCGGGGAGCGGAGCACTACGGGCTGGGCCTGGCACTGGGGAACGGCGAGGTGACCCTGTTGGAGCTGGCCAACGCCTATCGCGCGCTGGCCAACGGGGGCCGGTGGCGACCGGCCCGCTTCAGGGCGGCGCCGCCAGCCTACTCGCCCGATCGCGACGATCCGGGCCGCGAGGTGGTGACCGCGGCCGCGGCCGCCTTGGCGCTCGACATCCTGCAGGACCCCACGGCGCGGATCGCCGGGTTCGGCCTTTCCTCCCCGCTCGACCTGCCGTGTCCCGCGGCGGTCAAGACCGGGACCAGCCGGCACTTCACGGACAACTGGGCGGTCGGCGTGACCGGCGGGTTCACCGTGGCGGTGTGGGCCGGCAACTTCAGCGGACGGCCGATGGAGGGGGTGAGCGGCGTGACCGGCGCAGGGCCGCTCCTCCACCGCATCATGCTCGTCGCCGGGCGGCGGCTCGGGGCCGCGCCGCTGCCTCGCCCCGGGGACCACGGGGCGGTGGCGCTCGAGGTGTGCCGTCTCTCCGGCGCCCGCGCGGGCGCCTCGTGCCCCGTCCTGCGCGAGTGGTTCTACCCGGGGACGGAGCCGGAGGAGGACTGCCGGTGGCACGTGGGTGGGGCGGTGCAGCTGCCCGTCGCCTACGCGGAGTGGGTGGCGCAGCAGGACGCGGTGGCCTCCTCCCCGTCCATGGCGCGGGCGCTGGCCGGGGAGCGGGGCGATTCGCTGGCGGGCTTCCGAATCCTCTCCCCGCGCGAAGGCGACCGTTACGCCGTGCCCCCCGGGGTGGACTCCGCCTATGCCACGCTGGCGCTCCGGACCACCCTCGGAAACGGCGATCGGGTGCAGTGGTTCGTGGACGGACGGCCGCTGCGATCGGATCGGTGGAGGCTCGTCCCCGGGCGGCACGTCATCCGGGCGCGCTCCAGAGCCGGAGACGCGGATGAGGTGCGGATCGAAGTGGGGGGCTAGAGGAACCGCTCGAAACGGCTCCAGCCCTGGATCGCGTCCCGATAGCCCAGGTCGAGGAGCTGCGAGGTGTAGGCTCCGTCGAACAGCAGGTAGCTGAGGAATCCCGCCGCCCGCCGGCTGCGCCCGCCCATCGCGCCGATCAGCGTGCGAATGGTCCACGGCAGCTTCGTGTCGAACCCCTCGGCCAGATCCCCGAGGTCGCCCGAGGGGTGCCAGAGGAGCAGGTCCACCCGGCGGATCCCGTTGGCGGATCCCTCCGGGGGGAGGCGGTCCATCAGCCGGTTGAGCCGGTCCATCCGCTCGGCATCGACGTCGAGGGCGTCGAGGAACAGGGTGTTGAACAGGAGACCCATCACCTCGGCCACGTTGGGGTACTCGGGCTCCCGCTCGGGCGGCGCAGGGGTCCTCGAATAGATGCGCATCCCGATCGCCAGGATCCGGTCCGCCCCGAGGTGGATCGCTGGGGAGAGGGGGGCGGTGAGGCGGAGGCTCCCGTCGGAGTAGTAGTGGCCGCCCAGCCGGACCGCCGGGAAGAGGATGGGAATGGCCGCCGATGCCATGATGTGCTCCAGGGTCAGCCGACTCCGCACGGCCATCCGCTTTGCCCGCTGCCAGGTAGGCACCTCCCCCGAGCCTTGGATGAACGTCGTGGTGCAGGGGACGGCGTACGGCGTCGCCGTGAGGGCCAGGGCCCGCAGACGTCCCGCCTGGAGGTTGGCCTCGACCCCGTCCATGTCGATGCAGCCCGCGAGGAAGCGCCGGAGCGGCTCGACGTCCACCAGGCCCTGCACCTGACCGGCATCGCTGTGACCGAGGGCCGAGCGGCGAAGCCACCGCAGCGCCGCGCCCGAGAGGTTGCGCACTCGCAGGCGGTAGACCTGATCCGGGGTGAGCGAGCGCCACTGCTCGGCCAGCTCCTCCACCGCCTCGCGCAGGGAGCCGGGATGCGCGGCGAGGAAGGCCGCGTTGATCGCGCCGGCCGAGACGCCGGTGATGACCGGGAACGACACGTGCGGGGCCCGCTCCGCGATGGCCTGGAGGACACCCACCTGGTACGCGGCCCTCGCGCCGCCACCCGAGAGCACCAGCGCCAGGTCACCCGTGGTCTCTTTCACCCGTCTCGCCTCCGTGCGTGATGGCCGATCGCGTCGCCGGCGTCCTCCTCGAAGCTAGCCCGCTCTATTCCGAGGCGCCCGATACACGAACGCCGTCGCGATGGCGCTCGGATTCGCCACGGCCCGGTGCTTGCGGCGTCGCCCTAGCGACCAGGAGGGTAGACGGCGACGGCCGATCCGACGGCCAAGAGGGCGGAAATGGGGGCCTCGTCATTGAGGAAACCCCAGTCTGCGCCGTAGAGCGCGCCGAAGTCCACTTCGAAGTCCACCGCTCGGATGTTGCGGAGGGCCCACACCGGGTGCTCCACCCGGTAGTGCTGGAGCACGCCCTGGCGAGTCCGCCCGAAGCCCCAGCGGTGCTCCTTGAGGAAGTGGGCGAGTGAGTCCTCGGAAGGCAGGCTCGAGGTCTGGGAGGCCGTGATCCGAAGGTGGTAGGATCGGCCGCTCCACCGCCAGCGGTGCTCCACCACCAGGCCGGTGGCGGTGCCGACGGTGCGGCTGTGCATGGGCAGGGCCCGGTAGGGCTCGTTGTAACGCCAGCGCGCCACGGCCGCCACGACTCGGCTCGGGACGAATTCGCGCAGGAAGGTGACGCCGCGCCGGTCGCCGTGCCGGACGTAGGTCCGCAGGTTGATCTCGGGGAAGTTGACGTAGCCGGGAATCCGCCGACCACGGAGCCGCGTATCATGGAAGTCGAAGGCGACGAGGCTCACCAAGGCCTCGCCGTCCCAGCGATCGAGGACGAGGTCAGGATGGACGTAGGGCTCCAGCAGGTCCGCCGGCACACGGTAGGTGAGCAGGGAGACGTTGGACCACCGGGCCGAGAGGAACGGGCGGCGGCGCTCGACGAACTCGGGGTCGCGGCGCAGCTGGGGGGCCGTCATGTCTCGCTCCAGGAAGCCCTGGGCCGGGCCGGAACCCTCGGTCGCCGGGCCTGGCTGTCCGGGAGGGCCGGACGGGTGGTCGGGCATCGGACGAGGAATCCATCGGCGGAGGTTGTGGCTTCATGAGGCTCGCCCGCGCCATCGTGCTGGCGGCGCTCCTCTCCGGACTGGGGAGCCGCCCTGGGCGCGCCCAGGTGACGGTCGAGGGGTTCCTGGGGAGCGCCGTGAGCCTGCCCACCCTGCTGACGATCCGCCAGGCCGGGTTCGAGGACCTCCGCTTCACCGCGCATTACTCCACCCGACCCTACTCGGGCGAGACGTCCTGGTACTATCAGGCGCAGATCGGGTTGTGGAAGGGGCGATCCGCCTGGATCCTCGGGTTCCTCCACCACAAGCTGTACCTGGACGACCCGCCGCCCGACGTGCAGCGCTTCGAGCTGACCCACGGATTCAACATCATTTATCTGGCCCGGGCCTGGCGCCACGACAAGATGGTCTACAGCGTCGGTGCGGGACCGGTGGTGACCAGCCCCCAGGTCACGGTGCGGGGTCAATCCGCCTCCGGGGCTCGGTGGTTCCCGGGTCGCGGCTATCATCTCTCCGGTGCCAGCCTCCAGGCGGCGGTGTCGCGACGGATCCCCCTCACGGACTGGCTCTTCCTCGGCGTCGAGGGAAAGGTCACGGGCTCGTTCGCGCGCATCCCGATCGTGGATGGTCACGCCGACGTCCCCAACGTCGCCTTCCACCTGCATTCCGGGCTGGGCTTCCGGCTCTAGCGCTCGAGGGCCCCGCCGGGCACCTCGCCCAGCCGGCGGAGCCGCTCACCCAGGCCCGCGATCTCCCGCTCGCTCTCATCGTACTGCTTCAGCGCGTTGCCGAGGTGCACGCCCACCTTTTGGAACGCCGTCTGGAACCGGCCCATCTCCACGGCGAGGCCGCCCAGCTCCCCTTGGATCTCCTGGGCCCGCTCGTTCATGTGCAGGCCGCGCAGGCCATGCAGGATCGCCGAGAGGTAGGCGTAGAACGTATGCGGGGAAACCGGGATGACCCGCCGCCGCATCGCGTATCCCAAGAGGCTCTCCTCGGTGTCCAGGCGCTCGTCCTGCACCACCGCCTCGTGGTAGACCCGCTCCGCCGGGATGTACATCAGCGCGAACTCGAAGGTCCCCTCGTCGGGCCGAATGTATTTGTCGGCGATCTCGTCGATCCGATCCCGGAGGGAGCGCCGGAGCGCGCGGCGCGCCCGGTCGGCGTCCGCCCCCGCCGCGGCCAGGAGGCGTTGGCACTCCTCGAGCGGGAACTTCGCATCCACGGGCAGGAGTCGGCCCCCCAGCTCCACGACCGCGTCCACCCGCTCCCCCGAGCGGAAGGTGTGCTGGATCCGCACCAGCGCAGCCGGGAAGATCTCCCGGAGGAGCTCCTCCAGCCAGATCTCGCCCAGGGTCCCGCGGAGCTTGGGGACCCGGAGGAGCTCCTGGACCTCCTGCACCGAAGCGCCCACCGCCTCGAGCCGTCGGGTGGCCTCCGCCAGCTGGCCCAGGCGCTCGCGCACCTCCGCCATCGCGCGCCCCGTTTCGGCCAGGCGGTCTCCGACCGCGCCGTGGGACGCGTCGAGACGGTCACCTACGGCATCGCTCAGCCGGGTCAGTTCCCGGGAAAGTGCCACCGTGTGGGCGGCGCGCTCCTCGGCGAGCAGCTGGGGCACCTCCCGCTGGGCGGCGGTGAGGGCCTCCACCCGTTGCCGGAGCTCGATCAGCTGCTGCTGGAGCAGCCCCGAGCCGGGCGTGTCCCGTCGCCGCAGCAGGAGCCCCGCCAGGAGGACGATCACGGCCAGCAGGACGAGGGACAGGACATCGGGCACGCGGCCTCCGGGGCAGATGTCTCTTGAACGGGCGGGGCCGCCCGGCTAGGCTCCCCGCGAACCGACACGAGAGGCGCTCGCTGCGCATCCCTCGCTTTACCCGCGCGCTGTGGCGCCGGCTTCGGGCCGCGCTCCGGCCATCCCCGCTGTGGTGCGTCTACGCGCCGGCGTACGCCCGCAGCGCTTCGGGCGTTCCCATGGACCCGCTCCGGGGCGAGAGGATCCTGGCGTTCCTGGCGGACGAGCGAGCCCTGCGCCGCCGCCAAATCTCGCGCCCCCGGCCGGTCTCCCTCCGGAATCTGCGCCTGGTCCACGAGGACCGGTACCTCGAGTCGCTGACCGACCCCGCCACTCTCACCGCGATCCTGGGGGTCGAGGTGAGCGACGATGAGCTACAGGCGACGC
>JBFIUJ010000023.1:0-14235 GCA_041607595.1 Gemmatimonadales bacterium
CAGGGGCCGGGGGGTTACGTGGGGCTGGTGGGGGCGGCGGCGGCGCGCGGAGAGGGCCTCTCGGCGATGCTGGAGGGCGTCCACCTGGTCGGGATCAACCCGCCGGCGGGCACGACCGACTCGGCCGGCCTGAGCCTCCTGCGCGGGACCCGAATCCCGATTCGCTCGCGGGCGCTCCGGGCCGTGGCTCTGGGCGGCGCTCCGGCCGCGGACCCCGAGTGGGTGGCCGAGGCGGTGCGCGTCGTGCTGCCCGGACTCCGGGTGGTGGGGGAGGGGCCGGAGCCGGCGACCCCCGGCCTGGAGGTCGTGGCCAGCGCGGAGGGCGCCTGGGTGGCGGTGCGCCGCTAGCGCGTCAGGCCCGGCCGTCCACGTCGTGGGCGCCGCCCCGCCCCTCGGCGTAGAGGGCGTCGATCTGGGCCTGGTAGTTTCGCTCGACCACCCGGCGCTTGACCTTCATGGTCGGCGTCATCTCGCCCGTCTCGACCGAGAAATCCCGCTCCACCAGCAGCAGCTTCTTCGGCATCTCGAACTGGGCGAGATCCCGGAGGCACTTCTTCACTTCGCTCTCCATCTTCGCGAGCACGTCGGGATGGGCCAGGAGAGCCGCGGGGTCGCCGGCCGGTAGGCCGCGATCGGCGGCCCAGCCGTGCAGGGAGTCGAGGTTCGGCACCACCAGCATGATCGGGAACTTGCGCTTGTCCCCGATCATCACCGCGTTCACCACCATCGGGTTGGTCTTCACCAGATTCTCGATCGGCTGCGGCGCGATGTTCTTGCCGCCGGCGGTCACGATCAGGTCCTTCTTCCGGTCCGTGATGCGGAGATAGCCATCCTCGTCCAGGGCCCCGATGTCGCCGGTGTGGAACCAGCCCTCGGCGTCCAGGGCCTCCGCCGTGGCCTCGGGGCGGTTGTAGTAGCCCTGCATCACGTTGGGTCCCCGGCACAGCACCTCCCCATCCGCCGCGATCTTGACCTCCACGCCCCGCACCGGTAGGCCGACCGTGCCCAGCCGCATGTGGTCGAAGGTGTTCACCGCGATCACCGGCGAGGTCTCGGTCAGGCCGTAGCCCTCGAGGATGGGGAGGCCGGCGGCGTAGAAGAACTTGGCGATCTCGGGGGAGAGCGGCGCCCCGCCCGAGACGAAGAAGCGGAGGCGGCCGCCGGTCTTGGCGCGCAGCTTGGAGAAGACCAGCCGATCCGCGATCCGCTTCTGGAGGGCGAGGGAGCCCGGAATCCGCTCGCCGGCGATGGTGAGCTCGGCCCACCGCTCGGCCGCGCGCTTGGCCCAGTAGAAGATCCGCTTCTTGGCCGCCGAGCCGGCCATCACGCCCTCCAGCACCCGCGCGTAGATCTTCTCGTAGAGCCGAGGGACGGAGAGCATGGCCGTCGGCCGCCGCTCGTTCATCTCAGCCGAGACCGTCTCCACGCTCGTGGCGTAGTTGACGAGAACCCCGCCGTACAGCATGCAGTAGTGCCCCGCCATCCGCTCGAAGATGTGGGAGAGAGGCAGAAACGAGAGGCACTCGTCGCTGTCCCGGAGGGGCAGCGCCTCGAGCCCGGCGATCACGTTGGAGGTGATGTTGCCGTGGGTGAGCATGACCCCCTTGGGGTCGCCGGTGGTGCCGGAGGTGTAGATCAGGGTCGC
The DNA here is from genome assembly GCA_041607595.1 of Gemmatimonadales bacterium. GTDB lineage: Bacteria > Gemmatimonadota > Gemmatimonadetes > Gemmatimonadales > GWC2-71-9 > JBFIUJ01. The sequence goes on from JBFIUJ010000023.1 coordinate 1,646, forward strand.
GAGATCGTCCGGGCGGACGGCGAGGGCATCCTGCTTCCAGGCCGGGTACTGGGCCCGGGCGGCACGGCCCCGCTGGAGCAGCTCCTCGAAGGCGAGCACCCCCGGGCCCGTGGCGTCCGCGTCGAACGCGATCACGTGCCGCAGCCCGGGAAGCTCGTCCCGGATTTCCAGGACCTTCTCCAGCTGGGCTCTGTTCGACACGGCGATCGCCACCGCGCCCGAGTCGCGGAGGATGTAGGCGATCTGCTTGGGTGGCAGGGTGGGGTAGACCGGCACGTCCGCCGTGCGGGCGCAGAGGCAGGCATAGTCCGTGATGGCCCACTCGGGGCGGTTCTCCGAGAGGAGCCCCACCCGGTCGCCGGGTTGGACCCCCAGCGTGCGGAGCCCGATCGTGAGGGCCTCCACCCGCTCCCGCAGGTCCTGGTAGCTCATCGCCTGCCAGGCGCCCGACACCTTGGCGCGCATCACCACCGGCCGGTCGCCATACCGGTCGATGGAGGCGAAGAATATCTCCGTCAGGGTTTCGGGAACCGTCACACGCTCCTCCGCCGTGAGGGTCGGGGGCCGAGCGCCCCCGCGCGGGTCAGGGGTTGGTGAACCGGACGGTGAACCGCTGGCCCGAGCCGGGCACCGGCACCGTCCCACGGGCGCGGAACGCCCGCACCTCGACCAGGGCGCTGTCCGGCGAGCCGACTCCCGCCACCCGCCCGAGGGTCACCGGGCTCGCCGGGGTGCCTCCGGCGCCGGTGGTGATGGTGTCGAGCAGGACCCCGCCCGTCAACTCCACCGTCCGGGCCGACGGATCGGCGAAGACCGGGCTCACCACTTCGAAGATCACCGGCCGGCCGCTCAGGGGGCCCGCGGGATTCGCGGACTCGAGCCGGATCGAGAGCGGTCCAGAGACGGTCACGCCCTGCGCCACCCGGAGCGTGTCCTGGCCCACCAGGATCAGGGTGTCGGCCCGGGCCAGGACGGAGACCGTGATCAGGTTGGACACCAGGCTCCCCAAGATCGCCTGGACCCGGCCGGTCGTGCCGCCGACCCGTCCGGTGATCCGACCGGTCGGACCGTCCACCGCGAGCGTGGTGTCCGGGGTCCGCCAGGTGAGCGAGGCGGGCACCGAATCGCCGTTCCGGTCGAGGGCCCGGACGGCAAACGTCACCGTGTCGCCGACCTCGACGGTGGGCGACACGGGCGCCGTGATCTCCAGCGCGATCACCCCGCCGCCTTCCTCGGCGATCGTGCTGCACCCGAGCAGCAGGGCCGCCAGGGCCGCACCCCCGCGCCGGGTCACCGCGCGTCCCCCTGCTCGGCCTGGATGTCCTCGAGCGCCGACTCCGCGTGGCGGATCCAGCGCTCGGCGTCCGGTCCCGCCGGGGGGCGGGCCAGGAAGGCGCGGAGGTGGTCCGCCGCCAGGGCGGGCTCGCCCCGCTTGAGCAGCAGGAAGGCGACGCCGTAGTGCGCGCCCACCTGGGACGGATCCACGTCGAGGGCCATCCGGTAATGGCGGATGGCCTCGTCCGACAGCCCCGTCTTGGTGCAGGCGATGGCCAGGTTCTGCAGGATGCGCGTATCGCTGGGGTGGTCCCGCAGCGCGAGCCGGTAGGACGTGATGGCCGCCTGGAAGTCTCCCTGGCGCTCCAGAGCCAGGGCCTCATTGAGGTAGTCGAGCCGTTGGGGGCGCAGCGTGTCGGGCTGGTGCGTGCCGAACAACCGTCGCCAAAAGCTCATGCGGCTGGCTGGTCCACGGACGAGGGATGAGAGGGCCAAGTGCCGATTTGTCCAGAAGATAGCCCGTCCCGAATGGCGCCGCAACGCGGTTGCCGGGGGCCGGGGCGGGAGATAGGTTAGAAACGCCCTTCCCGTATGCCGTTCCGAGGAGCTCCATGCCAAGACCATCCCCGTCGCGGGGCGTGATGGAGATCGACTGGCCCTTCTTCGGCGAGGTCTGCCGGGCCCTGGCCCTGAAGGTGGCGTCCGAGTACGACCCGGAGGTCGTGCTGGGCATCGCGAAGGCCGGCGTGATCCCGGGCGTGGTGGTCGCCTCGATCCTCCAGTGCGAGTTCACCTCGATGGTCGTGACCCGGACGGACGAGGGCGCCGCCCCCGTCCTGGTGGCGGGTCCCCCGGCCTCGATCGCGGGCCGGCGCGTGCTCGTGGTGGACGAGACCTGCGACACGGGGAGCACCCTCAAGATCGCGCTGCACGAAGTGCGTGCCCGGCGCCCGACCGAGGTGCGGAGCGCGGTCTCCTTCAAGACCGGGACCTACGTTCCGGATTTCTTCGCATTCGAAACCGAGAAGCTCATCATCCTGCCCTGGGACCGCGAGGTGATCAAGGACGGGCAGGCCGTGCTCCGCCCGGAATACGCCGCGCGGCTGGGAGACCGCGCGTGAAGGACCGGCTGCGCGACGCGCTCCGGCGCTCGCGGGCGGACTTCACGGAGATCAGGATCGAGCGCTCCTGGACCAGCGCCGTCACCTTCCGCGGCGCCCGGCTCGAGGGGGCCCACGCCCACCTCGACGCCGGTGGATTCGTGCGCTGCCTCAACCGGGGCCGGGGCTGGGGAGTGGCGAGCTTCACCGCGCTCGAGGACCTGCCCGCCATGGTGGCCAGGGCCCACGAGATGTCACTCGCGGTCCACCGCGCGGAGCCCATCGTGCTGGCCCCCGTCCCCCCCCACGAGGCGGACGTGGTGCCCGCCATCGACGGCGACGTCCGGGGCATCTCGCTCGACGCGAAGAAGCGGTACCTCGAGGCCCTCAACGAGGAGATGCTGCGGACCGACCGGCGGGTGGCCGACACCCAGGCGGCCTATCGCGACGAGGTGACCGAGTACTGGTACGGGAACTCCGACGGCACGCTGCTCTACGAGCTGCGGCCCGAGGTGACCCTCTCGGCGGTCGCGATTGCGCGGGACGACGGCGCGGTCGAGCGCGCCCTCGAATCGGTGGGCCTGCGGGCCGGGTGGGCCGCCGTCCAGGGCCGCGAGGGCCAGTTCCGCGCGGCCGCCGAGCGGGCGGTGGCGCTGCTCCACGCGCCTCAGGTCCGCGGCGGCACCTACCCGGTGGTGCTCGATCCCAAACTCGCCGGCGTCTTCGTCCACGAGGCGTTCGGGCACCTGAGCGAGGCGGACTTCATCGCCGAGAACCCCCAGGCGCGCGAGATGATGACCCTGGGCCGGCGCTTCGGGACGCCGCTGCTCACCATCGGCGACGACGGGAGCGCGGCCGGGCTGCGGGGCACCCTCCCGTTCGACGACGAAGGCACGCCGACTCAGAATACCGTCTTGGTGCAGGAGGGGATCCTCGTGGGACGGCTCCACTCCCGGGAGACCGCGGCCCGCCTGGGCGAGCGGCCCACCGGCAACGGTCGGGCCCTCTCCTTCCGGCACCCGCCCATCGTGCGGATGACCAACACCTACATCGCCAACGGCGCGGGCACCCGGGATGACCTCCTCGACGGCATCACCCTCGGGGTGTACGCCTGCGACGCGCTCGGCGGCCAGACCTATCTGGAGGACTTCTCGTTCACCGCCGGACACGGCTACATGATCCGGAACGGGGAGCTGGCCGAGCTGGTGAAGGACGTCGTCATCGGCGGGAACCTCTTCCAGACGCTGGAGCGGATCGACGGCCTGGCCGGGGACTTCCGCTGGAACCAGATGGGCGGCGGCTGCGGCAAGGGTGGGCAGGTGCCCCTGCCGGTCACCGAGGGGGCTCCGCACGTGCGGATCGGGGAGGTCCTGATCGGCGGGCAGCTGCCGTGAGCCCGCGGTGATCGGTCCGCTGCTCGAGCTCGTCGCCCGGCGGGTCGAGTCCGCCGACGTCGTGGAGCAGGCCGAGGAGACGACCAACGTCGCGTTCGAGGCCGGCCGGCTCAAGTCCACCGGCTACTCCCAGGAGACCGGCACCAACCTCCGGGTCCTGGCCGAAGGCCGAGTGGGGTTCGCCGGCGGCACCAGCGGCGGCCCCGAGGACTTGCTCGAGGCCGCCCTCGCTTCGGCGCGGGTCGGGCAGGAGGCGTCGCTCCTCCTCCCCGCCCCCGCCGCCCTCCCCCCGGTGCGCGTCCACGACGCCCACGTGGCCGCCGCCGGCCTGCAGGAGCTGATCGCCCTGGGCGTGGACGTGGCGGTGCGGCTCCGCCGGGACGGGTGCCAGGTGAGCGTCTCGGTGGAGCGGGCGGTGGGCTCGGTCCACGTCGCCAACACGCGGGGCGTCGATGCCCGGCACGCGGTGACGAGCCTCGCCCTCGCCGCCGAGGTCACCCGCGTCCAGGGCGACGACGTGCTGATGGTGGGGAGCTATCTCGCGGGGGCCGGATGGCCCACCCGGCCGGAGATCGAGTCGCTCGTCGCCTCCATCGACCGCCGGGTGGGGTGGGCCGCCCGAGCGGCGGAGCCGCCGTCCGGGCGCCTCCCCGTGCTCTTCACCCCCGCCGGCGCCTCGGTCCTGCTGATGCCCCTGCGCCAGGCGCTCCAGGGGCGGGCCGTGCTCCAGGGCATCTCCCCGCTCGGCGACCGACTCGGCCTCGAGGCCTTGGACCCGGCGCTCACGCTGGTGGACGATCCGCTCCTCGACGGGCGGCCGGGGTCCCGCCCGATCGACGACGAGGGCGTGGTGAGCCGCCGCCTGCCCCTGATCGATCGCGGCCGGATCTCGGCCTTCGTCTACGACCTGGAGACCGCGTGCCGCGCCGAAGTGCCGGCGACCGGGCACGGGCGCCGCAGCACCTTCGGTCGGCCGCAGTGCGCCTACAGCAACCTCCACCTCCTCCCCGGCGATCGGACCGAGGCCGAGCTGTTGGCGGAGGTCGCGGACGGGCTGTTGGTGGACGAGCTCATCGGTGTGGGCCAGGGGAACGTGATCGGCGGGGCGTTCTCCCACCCGGTGGCGCTCGCCTACCGGGTGGTCGGGGGGGAAGTCGTGGGGCGGGTGAAGGACGCCGCGGTGGCGGGCAACGCCTACCAGCTGCTCGAGAAGATCGCCGGGTTGGGGAGCGAGGTCGAATGGCGGGGCAGCCTCGGGCTCCCGCCCATCCTGCTCGAGGGCGTCGCGGTGGCGCCCCGGTGAGGTCCGGGCATCAGCGCCAGAGGTAGCGGCGCGCCAGGAGATACACGCCGTAGAGGATGACCGCCCCGGCCGCGAACCAGACCGTCTCCACCAATCGATCGCGGAGCCGGGCCGCCCGCCTGGGCGCGACCGGCGGGGCGGTCTCGGGGAGAGGGGCCGAGAACGGAGCCGACCCGCGGGACGGACGGTCGGAGGCGATGGGCGCCGGCGCGCGCCGGAAGTTCGCCACCAGGATGCCCAGCACCGCGCCCACCCACGGGTAGTGCCGCAGCGCGATGCCCCGAGGCAGCAGGGCCGGCTGCTCCTGCGCGATCACCCACAGCACCCCCGCGCCGACCGCCGCCCCGAGGGCGGATCGGGAGAGCCGTCGCAGCCCCGGTCCGATGGTCATCGCAGTCCCTTCTTCGACGTCACTCCCGCACGTAGACGCTCTTCCCGCCCAGAACGGTGCGCAGCACCCGGGTGGCCAGGATCCGCTCGGCGGGGACGGTCATCACGTCCTGGTCGAGCACGACGAAGTCGGCATGCTTCCCCGGCGTCAGCGATCCGGTCTCGCGCTCCATGAAGGCCGCCTGGGCCGGCCAGAGTGTCATGGAGAGGAGCGCCTCCTGGCGCGTCGTGCGCTGGGCTGGGAACCACCCCCCGGCGGGCCACCCCGCCGCGTCGGTCCGCGTCACGAACGCGTGGAAGGAGATGAGCGGGTTCACGTGCTCCACCGGGAAGTCGGACCCGTTCGGGATGATGACCCCGGTGTCCAGGAGCCCGCGCCAGGCATAAGCGCCCAGCGCGCGGGTATAGCCGAGGCGGGTCTCGGCCCAGTACATGTCGCTCGACTGGTGGCTCCCCTGCATGGACGGGATCACGCCGAGCCGAGCGAAGCGGGGGATGTCATCGGGCTGCAGGGTCTGGGCGTGCTCCACCCGGAAGCGGTGGTCCGCCGTGGGCCGCTCGGCCAGCGCCGCCTCGAACGCATCCAGCACGTACCGGTTGGCATGGTCGCCGATGGCGTGCACGTTGAGCTGGAAGCCGGCGGCCAGGGCGCGCTCGGCGACGGCCTTCACCCGCGCCCGGTCCACCCGCACCAGGCCGGTATTGCCGGGGTCGTCCGCGTAGGGCTCGATCATCGCCGCCCCTCGGCTCCCCAGTGCCCCGTCCGCCGAGAGCTTGATGGCGCGGATCCAGAGCCGTCCGCCGTACAGGCCGCTTTGGGGGCCGCGGGGCAGGAACCGGTCCAGGGTCGAGTCGGTCCCGGAGATCATCACGTAGTTCCGCAGGTCGAAGCGTCCCTCGCCCGCCAGCTCCTCGAAAATCGCGATGCTGTCGGGACCCACGCCCGCGTCGTGGATCCCGGTCAGGCCCCACCGGTTCGCCTCGGCGATCGCGGCGAGCGCCCGAGCCCGCAGCTCGTCCCGGGACGGCGGGGGGATCTTCGCGCTGACCAGGCGCATCGCGTCGTCCACCAGCAGGCCGGTGGGCTTTCCGGCGGCGTCACGCAGGAGGCGGCCCCCGCTGGGGTCGCGGGTCCGGCGGTCCACCCCGGCGACCGCCATCGCCCGCGCGTTCACCAGGGCCGCGTGGCCGTCCACCCGGACCAGCATCACGGGGTGGTTCGGCACGGCGGCCGAGAGCGCCGCATGGGTGGGGAAGCGGGTGTCGCCCCAGTCGTTCTGGTCCCATCCGCGCCCCAGGATCCACTCGCCCGGCCGGACCTCGGTGGCGCGCGCGGTCACCCGGTCCACCACCTCGCCGTAGGAGGTCGTGCCGACCAGGTCCACGTTGCGGAGCGCGGCGCCGAGGCCCATCAGGTGGGCGTGCGCGTCCACCAGGCCCGGGAGCACGGTCCCGCCGCCGAGGTCGAGGCGCTCGGTCTCGGGCCCCGCCAGCGCGAGGGCCTCACGGGCGCTGCCGACGAAGAGAATCCGGCCGTCCTTCACGGCCATCGCCTGGGCCAGGGGCCGCGCGGCATCGGCGGTGTGGATCGTCGCGTTGTGGACCACCAGGTCGGCCGGTCCCTGGGCGGCAAGCGGTGCGGACGGGACCAGGACGAGCAGCAACACGGATCGCACGGTCATGGAAGCCGGAGCCTTCGTGGAGGTGGATCGGGCCGGGGGGCGCCGGAAGCGAGGTTGAACCCTGCGGCCCGGAGGGCTATCCAAGGTGTATCTCTCCTCAGGAGCGCCGTCGTGATCATCCTTCGCCGGGCCGCCCCCGCGGCTCTCGTGCTCGCCCTCTTCTTCCCGGGGCTCGCCCCCGGACAGGCTCCGGAGCGGCACGTGCTGGAAGGGGCCGAGGTGGCGGTATACAACCTGGCCGGACGCGTCATGGTGGAGGCGGGCACCGGCAGTGCGGTGGTGGCCGAGGTGACCCGCGGAGGGTCGGACGCCGCGCGCCTCCGCGTGGTCGTCGGGCAGGTGTCGGTAGGGCATCCGCGGAGCGCGCGCACCTGGAACGCGCTGCGGGTGATCTACCCCGGCCAGCGCGTGGTCTACGCCGCCGGGAACGGGCAGACCAACCTGCGGGTGCGGGCCGACGGCGTGTTCTTCGACGGGGACGACGAGTCCGCCGACCGGGTGCGGGTGGAGAGTCGCGGGTCCGGGCTCCAGGCCCACGCGGACCTCCGGGTCCTGGTGCCGGCCGGGCGGCGGGTGGCGCTGCGGCTCGCGGTCGGCGCCGTGGTGGTCGAGAACGTGAACGGCTCGCTCGACATCGAGACCGGCAGCGCCTCGGTCCGCACCTCGCGCACCCGCGGCGGCCTCCGGATCGACGTCGGGTCCGGCAGCCTGGACCTGAGCGATGCCGAGGGGGACGTGGAGGTGGAATCGGGCTCGGGCGACGTCTCCCTGGCCCGGCTGCGGGGCACCCGGCTCTCGGTCGAGACCGGCTCGGGCGGCGTACGGGGCACGGGACTGGTCGCGGAGGTGCTCAAGGTGGAGACCGGATCCGGCGGGATCCACCTGGGGGAGGTCCGGGCGCCCGAGGCCGAGCTCGAGACCGGGAGCGGGGACGTGCGGGTCGAGCTCCAGGGGGAGGTGCGTAGCCTGCGCATCGAGACCGGCTCGGGTGGCGTTACCCTGTTGGCCCCGCCCGGGCTGGCGGCGGAGGTGGACATCGAGACCGGCAGCGGCGACATCGAAAGCGACTTCCCGGTCGCGGTGACCCGTCACGAGCGGCACCATCTGCGCGGCCGGATCGGCGCGGGCGGAGGTAGGATCGACATCGAGACCGGCTCCGGCGGGGTGCGGCTCCGGCGGCGGTAGCCCACGCGAGGCGCTCAGGCGGCTCCGTCCTGGCCCAAGGCGTCCTCGTAGGAGAGGCCTTGGGCCATGCGGTTGTAGAGGGCTGAGAGCGATTCCGGGGCGCCGAGGAGGAAGCGGCAGCGGGCGTCGCCCCGGGTCCGGCACTCGACCTCCATCACGGCCACCGGGCTCCCGGTGACGTGGCGGAAGACGTCCGACAGGAGCCCGCTGGAGAGGTGGCAGCCCGGCAACTCGCCGCCCGAGGCCGGATCCGCCTCGGCCCAGTCCGGGCTGTCCAGGGCCAGCACCGCGGCGGAAAGGGCCGTGGCCTCGAGGCTTCCCCAGCCGAATGCGTGGAAGAACCCGGCGAGAGCCTCGTTCAGGTACGAGGTGTCGAGATCGGCGACGGTCTCCACGCCGTATTGCTCGCGGATCCAGGACTCCAGCGCGGCGAAGGTCTCGTCGCCCGCGGCGAACCCGGCCTCCTGCAGGGACGAAGCGGCGTCCGACCCCAGCTCGCGTTCGAGCGTCAGGCGGAGCTGGTGCAGGGCACGGCGACCGATGCCCACGCAGTGGTCCTGCAGGATGTTTGAACCGGTCATGGAGTCTGGAGTCGGTGGTGGTGGCTGCAACCTACGGATTGGCGGCGATCCGGCGCAAGTGCGCGGCCGTCACTGGGCGGCGCCGAGCCGCCGGAGCAGCTCCGCCTCGTCGATGACCTCGATCCCCAACGTCCGGGCCTTCTCCGCCTTGCCCCCCGGCTCCGCCCCGGCGACCACGGCGTCGGTGCGCTTGCTGACGCTCCCCGCGACCCGGCCGCCCGCCCGCTCGATCATCTCGGTGGCCGCTCCCCGGCTCAGGGTAGGGAGGGTGCCGGTCAGGACGTAGGTGCGGCCGCTCAGGGGGCCGTCCCGGTCGGCCGCTCTCGGCTCGACCAGGGTGAGACCGGCCCGCTCCAGCCGGTCCAGGAGGGCCGCGTTCCGGGGCTCGGCGAAGAACCCCACTACCGCCGCCGCCATCGTGGGCCCGATCCCGGGCACCTCCGCCAGCTCCTCGGCGGACGCGGCCCGCAGGGCCGCCAGGCTGCCGAAGCGACGGGCCAGGAGCACCGCGGCGTTCTTCCCCACGTGGCGGATGCCCAGGGCGAAGAGCAGGGTCGAGAGGGGGCGTCCCTTGGAGGCCTCGATGGCCTCCACCAGCTGCCCGGAGGACTGCTCGGCGAACCGCTCCAGCTCCTCCAGCCGCTCGGCCGACAGGGCGTAGAGGTCCGCCACGTCGGTGATCAGGCCGGTCTCCAGCAGCTGGCGCACCCGCTCGTAGCCCAGCCCGCGGATGTCCATCGCGCCCCGGCCCGCGAAGTGGACGATGCTCTCGAGGATGCGCCCCGGGCAGGTGGCATTGGGGCAGTAGCGCATGATCTCGTCCGGCGGCCGCTCGACCGGGGTCCCGCACGCGGGGCAGGCCTCCGGCATCGTGAACGGCACCTCCGAGCCGTCGCGGCGCTCCCGCACCGGTCCCAGGATCTGGGGGATCACCTCCCCGGCGCGCACGACCTCGACCCAGTCGCCGATCCGGATGTCCTTCTGGGCGATCTGGTCCTCGTTGTGGAGGGTGGCGTTCGAGACGGTCACGCCGCTCACCTCCACCGGCTCCAGGACGGCGTAGGGGTTGAGCGCGCCGGTCCGCCCCACGTTGATCCGGATCTCGCGGAGCCGGGTGACGGCCACCTCCGGGGCGAACTTCCGAGCCACCGCCCAGCGGGGCTCGCGCCCGCCGACCACGCCGAGGTCCAGCTGCACGCCGAGGCGGTTCACCTTCACCACGACGCCGTCCGCCTGAAAGGGGAGGGTGGGGAGCAGGGCCTCGTAGGCCGGGATCCGGCCCTCGACCGCGGCCAGGTCGGGGAGGAGGGCGCGATGCTCCTCGACCTGGAAGCCCCAGGCGACCAGGCGCTCGAGGATGTCCCACTGCGTGGTCACGGCCCACTCGCCCTCGACCACCTCGACGTGGAAGGCGAACATCCGGAGCCGTCGCCGGCGGGTCACCTCCGGGTCCAGCTGGCGCAGGCTCCCGGCGGCCGCGTTGCGCGGGTTGGCGAACGGCGGGTCGCCGGCGCGCTCCCGATCGGCGTTGAGGCGGCGGAAGCTCGCCACCGGGAAGTAGACTTCGCCCCGCACCTCGAGGAGCGCGGGCCACCCCTCGCCGGCCAGGACCAGCGGCACGTCAGGAATGGCGCGCAGGTTCGATGTCACGTCCTCCCCGACGACCCCGTTCCCGCGCGTGGCCCCGGTGACCAGGCGGCCGTCCCGATAGGTGAGGGAGACCGCCGCGCCGTCGATCTTCACCTCGGCGGTGTAGGCGCCCCGCGCCTCCGGGGCCATGCGGGCGTTCCGGTCCTCCCAGGCCGCCAGCTCCGCCGCGTCGAAGGCGTTGGCCAGCGACAGCATGGGGCGCAGGTGCGTGTGCTTGCGGAGCGCGTCCGCCGGCTCGGCGCCGATCCGGTGGGTGGGGCTGTCCGGGGTGGCGAGGGTGGGGTCCTCCGCCTCCAGCCGCTGGAGCTCCCGGAAGAGGCGGTCGTACTCGGCGTCGGAGATCTCCGGCGCGTCGTCGACGTAATAGGCGTGATTGGCGCGGTCGATCTGCCGGCGCAGCTCGGCCGCCCGCTCGGCGGGGGACGTCATCGCAGGAGGCACCGCGCGGCCGGGCGGGCCGGCGGGCTCATCGTCCGGAGGCCTCCTGGGACAACACCGTCATCGCGACGCCGACCAGCCGGTCCAGCTCCTCGGCGCCCGCTCGGCCGAAGCCGTTCTCCTCCCAGGTGTGGTGGCGCTCGGCGAAGGCCTCGAGCAGGCGGCGGAGGAAGCCGACCAGGGCCGCGCGCTCCTGGTCCAGCGGGCCGGTCATCTCCCCGGTGCGCCGCGCCTGGAGGCGCTCGAAGCGGTGGGCGTTGCGCAGGGCCTTGGCGGTGAGGCTCGCCACCACCTGGCAGAACTGCACGTCGCTGTCGGAGAACGCCGGTCCGTCACGGAAGCTGCGCAGGAAGATCGCGCCGATGCTGGCGCCCCGCCACGTGATCGGCACCACGGTGATGGACTTGACCCGCCGGGTCGCGAGCGCCCCCCGCACATGCTTCAGCGCCGGGTCGGTGGCCGCGTCGGGGATGAAGACCGTCTCGCCGGTGTGGATCGCCCGCTTGAGCTCGGGGTACCGCTCCAGGTCCACCACGTGGTTGCGGATGCTCGGATCCTCGAAGCTCGCCACCAGGCGGACGTTCTGGCCGCCGCGCTCGGTGAGGAAGATCGAGCTGCGGTCCAGCCCGAAGGCCTCGCCCAGCTTCTGCGCGATGGACTGGACGATGTCCACGAAGTTGAGGGACCCTCCGATCTCCTGGAGGATCTCGATCACGGCCAGGAGGTGCTTCTTGTCCTGCTCCAGGGCCTGGAGGCGCTGCTTGAGCTGCTCGGTCTCGGATCGTGCCATGGGCGTCGGAGGTCAGGGTGGTTGACGGCCGGCTCACCGCGCCGGCAGATCTGCGAGCAAGTCCGCCGCCCGCCGCTGGTACGTCGGGTCCATCGCGTCCACCGCGGGCAGGGCCAGGAGGGCCTCGAGCTGCCCTCGGGCCTCGGCCGGCCGGCGGCGGTCGAGGTACGCCTCCGCGAGGTCCAGGCGGTGGTAGATGTTGCCCGGATTGAGGGCCACCGCCCGCTCGAGGTGCTGCAGCGCCGCCTCCCAGGAGGCCTCGGCGAACACCTCCGCCCCCAGCACGTGCCGCGCGACGAACCGGGTGATCCCGCTCAGCCGCATGATCTCCGCGTGCCACCGTCCCAGCACGTGGTGGGCGCCGTCGTGCCGCGGATCCAGCTCCAGCGCCTTCAGGGCCTCGACCCGGATCTCCGCCGCCCGGGCCACCCGCTCCCGAGGCCCGCGGGTCAGGGAGGCGCGCCCGATCGCGATCGCCAGCGCGAAATGGCCGTCGGCGCCGAGCAGCTTCGCGGCGACGGCCCGCCGGGCGTATGTTTCCGCGCGGGCGTAGAGGGAGTCCCGCGCCGGGCTCTTCTCGGCATCGGGCGTCCGCTTGCCCAAGTTCACCAGGGCGAGGGCGGCGCGCCAATTGGCCTCGTACTGGGTCGAGTCCCTCGCCAGCACGGCCTCGAAGTGGGCCAGCGCGACCGCGGGCTCGCGGTCCTCGGCACCGACCGGTAGATCGGGGGCGTGGTCCGCCGCGGTCTGGGCGGGGGCCGGGGCCGCCGCGCCCCCGAACGCCAGGGCCAGCCACGCCCCG
>JBFIUJ010000024.1:0-14197 GCA_041607595.1 Gemmatimonadales bacterium
GATCTATCGCCTCCCAGACCACCCGCGGCTGGTCGAGCGTCGCGGGATCGATGCCCCACTCGGCCGGCGGTTTGATCTCGAGCGGCTTCTTCTTGGCGGCCATGATGCCCTTCAGCGAGGGGATCCGGGGCCGGCCGAGGCCCTCGTCCACCGTGACCACGGCGGGGAGCGGGAAGGTGACGGTCTCCGTCATCCCCTCCAGCTCCCGATGCGCGGTGCCCCGCCCGTCGGCCACCTCGAGCGAGGTCACCGCCGTGACGCAGGGCAGGTCGAGCAGCTGCGCGGTCATGGGGCCCACGGCGCCGGAGCCGGTATCGCTGGCGTTCCGGCCGAAGAGGATCAGGTCGAACGCCTGCCCGCGGAGCTCCTCCGCGAGGGCCTGGGCAACGGCGCGCCCGTCGAACGGTACGTCCTCCGCGGTGAGGTGCAGCGCGCGGTCCGCCCCGAGGCTCAGGGCCCGACGCAGCTGCTCACCCAGCCCCGCGGGTCCGAGGCCGACGACCGTCACCTCGCCGCCGCCCTGGGTCTCGTTCAGCCGGAGGGCCGCCTCGACGGCGTACTCGTCGAAGGTGCTGATCTCGTACTTCAGCCCCGACGGGTCGAGTCCCTTGCCATCGGCGGCGATGGTGAAGCGCATCTCCGTGTCGGGAACGCGCTTGAGGCAGACGGCGATCTTCATGAGTTCCTGTCCTGTGTCGCTGAGAGACGCTCCGCTCGGCTAGAACGCGGCGAGGCCGGTGATCTCCTGGCCGAGGATGAGCGAGTGCATGTCATGGGTCCCTTCGTAGGTGTAGACCGACTCGAGGTTGGCCAGATGCCGCATCGAGTGGTACTCCACCAGGATGCCGTTGGCCCCGAGCAGGCGGCGCGACTCGCGCGCGCACTCGGTGGCCATGTTCACGTTGTTCCGCTTGGCCAGGGAGACCTGGGAGGGCGTCATGGTGCCGGCGTCCTTGAGCCGCCCGAGCTGGAGGGCCAGCAGCTGCGCCTTGGTGATCTCGGTGAGCATGTCCGCGAGACGGGTCTGCTGGAGCTGGGTCTGGGCGATGGGCCGGTCGAACATGACCCGGTTCTTGGCGTAGCACAGCGCCTCGTGGTAGCACGCCATCGCGGCGCCGATCCCCCCCCAGGCGATGCCGTAGCGCGCCTGGGTCAGACACATCAGCGGGCTCTTGATCCCGCCGGACTTGGGCAGGAGCGCGTCCTTGGGCACGTGGACGTCCTGGAGGTGGATCTCGGCGGTGTCCGAGGCCCGGAGGGAGAGCTTCCCCTTCTGGTCCTTGCCGGTGTAGCCCTTCGTGTCGGTCGGGACGATGAAGCCTCGGATGGACTTGGTGTCGTCCACCGCGCCGGTCTTGGCCCAGATGATGGACACCGTCGCCTGGGATCCGTTGGTGATCCACATCTTGGTCCCGTTGAGTACCCATCCGTCCTTCGTCTCTCGCGCGGTGGTGACCATGCCGCCGGGGTTGGACCCGTAGTCCGGCTCGGTCAGCCCGAAGCAGCCGATGTCCTGGCCGCTGGCGAGCCGGGGCAGCCAGGTGCGCTTCTGCTCGTCCGACCCGAAGGCGTAGATCGGGTACATCACCAGCGCGCCCTGCACGCTGGCGAAGGAGCGGATCCCGCTATCGCCTCGCTCCAGCTCCTGCATGATGAGCCCGTAGGCGACGTTGTTGAGTCCGGCACAGCCGTACTCCTCGGGCAGGTTGGCCCCGAAGAGGCCGAGCTCGGCCATGCCCGGGATCAGCTCCTTGGGGAAGCGCCCCTCGATGTAGGCGTCGCCGATCACCGGGATGAGGTGCTCGGAGACCCAGGCCCGAACGGAGTCCCGCACGGCGCGCTCCTCCTCGGAGAGGAGGCCGTCCATGTCGTAGAAGTCCACGCCGGTGAAATCGATTGCCATGCGTCGTGCCCTTGCGTCGAAGTTTCGTGGGGCGATCAGCGGTCGCTGCTCGCCCGCCGGGTGAGCGTGCGGACCTTCCGGCGCGCCGACGGCTCCACCCCGACTCCCCGGGCCAGTGCCCGGAAGGTCGGCCCGTGGTCCACCGCGAGCCCCTGCTCCGCCTGCCATTGATGAATCATCTCGTGGAGCACCGTGTGCTCCACCTCGGCCCACCCGTGCTCGCGGAGATGGGCGCGGCTGACGGCGATCTCCATCTGGTCCCGATTCCGGAGGTCGATGCTGAGCTCGCCCAGCCGCGTGCGCATCCGCCCCGAGAGGCGGAAGGGAATCGAGCGGAGCCGCCCCCCGAAGTGCTCCGCGTTCAGCCGCTGGTGCATCCGCTCCAGCCGGTGCAGGACCGACAGGTCGCCCGGGCGGGGGCGCTCCAGGCCCCGACGGGTGTTGGAGGGCGCGTACTTCTCGACCGGGAAGGCAAGGAACTCGCGCTCCGCGGCCTTGCGCAGATCCCGGGGCGTGCGGGGCCGGAGGAAGCGTAGGATCGCCTTCAGCACCCGATCCGGCGAGTAGGCGTACCCGCGGTGGATGCGCAGGATCCCCTTCGAGGTCAGGCTGACCATCACCGTGCGGTTGGTGTGGGTGGTGACGCTCTGCACCCCGGCGAGCCGGCAGACGCCGAGTGCCGCCAGCCGGCGGGCCAGGAGGAGGTCCGCGGGCTGGGTGAGCCGGGCCGGAAGCGCGGGCGTCTTGGCCATCGGGCTAGGCGGCGCTGCCGGCCGGGACGGCCAACCGGGGCGCCGCACGGCGGGGGAAGGCGTGGGCCGGCCCCGGGCGGAACTCGCCGGCGGCCGCATCCCAGCACTGGAACTCGACGCGCACCTCGGTCGAACCGACCCGCACCAGCGGAAAGGCGCTCGGCCGGCCGCCACGGGAGCGGGAGGTGTGGGTGCCCGAGGCCACCACCGGCACCGTCCCGGCCAGGAGGCCTGCGGACTCCTGGTGATCGTGACCGCAGAGGACCAGGTCGGCCCCACAGGCCGCCAGCCGCGCCTGGGCATCGCGCCAGTGCGCCAGCCCCATGCGGCCCGAGATGTCGCCCCGGAGGACGTTGTGATGCACCACCGCGATCCGCACCACGCCGGTGGGGGCCTGGCGGAACACCGCGGCGAGCCGGTCGGTCTCCGAGGCCGGGAGGTGCCCCTTCACGGCCATGTCGTTCGGGTTCGGCGTCATGGACCCGAAGGCCACCCCGTAGGCGGAGAGCCCCCCCGCGAGGATCGCCCCGGGCACCGACAGGGTCGGGGTCAGGTCGTCGCCGAAGTAGGTCCGGTACTTCCGGTACAGCGGGCCGCGGCCCGCGATCCCGAAGGGACTCCACCACCACTCCACATCGTGGTTGCCCGGCACCACCAGCGTGGGGGCCACCTCGTGCAACCGCCGGACCAGCGCCAGCGCGCGCTGGAACTCCCCGTGCCTCGCCCGCTGGGTCAAGTCGCCGGAGATGGCGACCGCGTCCGCCGCCAGCGTCGGGACCAGGTCCTCCAGGGCGTGGATCTGTGCCAGGTCCACGACCCCTCCGAAGTGGAGGTCCGAGAGGTGGACGATTCGCAGCTCCTTCACCAGACCACCCGCACGCGATAGGTGAGGGTGGCACTGCCGGCCGCCGGCACGGCCACCCGGAAGCGGGTCCGGGTCGCGGAGAGCCGCTCCGCCGTCACCGAGCTCTGGACCACCGACCATTCCCCGGCCCGCTCCTCGATCACTTCGACGCTGGCGGCCGAGTCGGTGGCATTGGCGATCGTGACCCGGTAGTCCGCGGTCGCGACGGTGCGGCGCTCCTCCCGGGCCGTCGTGTAGTTGGACTGGACCCGCTTGGCGGTGAGATCGAACGCCGTTCCCGCGGCGAGGTCCAGCGCCTCGCCCGCCGGGGTGTGTCCGATCCCCGCCTCCCCCACGAGCTGCAGGCGCCCGGCGTCATCGGTCCGGTACAGCCGCGCGGTCCCGCCTGGGAGCGGACGGTCCCCGAACTGGGTCTTCCGGGCCCGCGTCAGGCGGTAGGAGACCTCCACCGGTACGTCCTCCTCGTCCCCCATCGGCGGCATGGCCCCGTAGTAGGGGAGCCGGCCTCGGACCACGTAGCGCCGCTCGTAGGGCGCGGAGGCCGGGTCGAAGAGGGCCGCCGTGGTCACCGCTCCGGGCACCAGCGCGTGCCGGCCCGGGAGGGTGTAGACGTGGAACTCCCCCACCCGCTGCTGGCCGACGGCTTCTTCCTGCACCATCTGCGCGAGCACACGACCCGACGGCCGCATCCGGTCGTCCTTGGCCCGGCTCACGTCGCCCGCGAGCAGCTGGACCTCGGCCTCCTGGGCCGCGAGGGCGTCGCTCACGATCACCGCGGCGCCCTGCACCCGGGCCGACCCGTTGCCCAGCAGCACCTGGTAGCTCGCCTCCCAGCGGGCGCCGCCGGTGAAGTACCCCAGGGCGAGCCCGCGGCGGGCGCGGTCGCTCCGCAGGGTCAGGTCGAGCACCGGATCGAGGGGGACCAGGTCCTTCGGATAGAGCGGCGTGCCGGGCAGGCTCCAGGCGATCGACCCGTCGGGGAGCTCGAACCGCGTGGGATCGACGGCGCGCACGACGGCGCGCAACGTGTCCTTGCCCGAGAGGAACAGGATGCGGCGGCCGATGGCCCGGCGCAGCGCGCTCCGCTCGTCCTCCGCCCCGTCGTAGCGCGCGGCCACGATGACGACCGACGAGTCGAGCGAGATCAGGCTCGCCGGATCCAGCGGGCCCGGCACCCGGTGCCGGGACTCGCCCCGGGCGACCTCGAGCTCCACGACCCGCCGGACCAGCACCCGACCGTCCTGGTAGATGGTGAGGCTCGTCTGGGCGGACGCCGGGACGGCCAGGAGGCCGGCAGCGGCGGCGAGGATGGCGGCGCGCAGGGTACGGGACATGGCAGCAGGCTCCTTCGGCTCGGTCACGGCAGCAGGTCCTGCACCACGCGGGTGACGATGCGCCGTATGATGATGTAGGTGGCCAGCACGGCGATTCCGCCGTACACCCGGGCGATCGGCGGCTCCGCCGGCACCCGCAGCCATACGTAGACGGCCACGCCGGCGGTCGCCACCAGGGCCCACCGCGCGCTCAGCCGTCGGGCGCGCCGCTGGCGCTCCTCCCGGCAGACCGGACAGCGCTCCCCCCAGGCGAGGCCGGTCTCCCGCCGGCCGCATTGCGCGCACGGGACCTCACCGAAGCCGAGCGACGACGGCATCGCCGAACTCCTCGGTGCTGGCCGTGCCGCCCAGATCCCGAGTGCGGATCGCGTCCTCCACGATCGTGCGCTCCACCGCCGCGCGAATCCGTCCGGCCGCCGCCCCCTCGCCCACGTGGTCCAGCATCATGGCCGCGGCCAGGATCTGGGCCGAGGGGTTGGCCACGTTCTGGCCGGCGATGTCCGGCGCGCTCCCGTGGACGGCCTCGAAGATCGCGGCCTTGGTCCCGATGTTGGCGCCGGGCGACAGGCCCAGCCCGCCGATCAGCCCGCTGCAGAGGTCGCTCAGGATGTCGCCGAACATGTTGGTCGTGACCAGCACGTCGAACTGCTCGGGGCGCATCACCAGCTGCATCGCGGCGTTGTCCACGATCAGGTCGTTGAACTCCACCCGCCCCTCGAACTCCTGGCCGAGCCCGCGCCCCACCTCCAGAAACAGTCCACTCACCATCTTCAGGATGTTCGCCTTGTGGACCACGGTCACCCGCTTCCGCCCGTGCCGGAGGGCGTACTCGAAGGCGTACCGGATGATCCGCTCACAGCCGACCCGGGTCACGATCGCGAGCGACTCCGCGACTGCCCGGGGATCCTCGCCCACCCGGATGAAGTGCTCCACCCCGATGTAGAGCCCCTCCAGGTTCTCGCGCACCAGCACGAGATCCACGTCCCGGAAGCGTCCGCCGGGCAGGAGGGTCTTGGTCGGCCGCAGGTTGGCGAACAGCTCGAACTCCTTCCGGAGCGCCACGTTCACCGACCGGAACCCGGTGCCCACCGGCGTGGTGAGCGGGCCCTTGAGGGCCAGCCGGCGCGTCCGGATGCTCTCGATCGTGGCGTCGGGAATCGGGGTCCCCGTCGCCTCGACCGCCGCCACCCCCGCCAACTGCTCGTCCCAGCGGAAGGCGAGCCCGGTCGCCTCCAGCACCCGCACCGTCTGCGCCGTGATCTCGGGCCCGATGCCGTCCCCCGGGATCAGGGTGACCTCGTAGGTCACGGCCCTCCCTCCAGCGGGAAGATCTTCGCCAGCGCCGCCCCCAACGCCTCGGTCGGGCTGGCCCCCTCGCCGGGGCTCAGGCTCCGCCAGGCGATCCGCCCCGTTCGCGCGTCCGCCAGCACCAGGCTCACTTCGGCCCGGACCTGGCCCGTCTCGGTCGGGCCCACGCTCACCGCCGACGGCACCAGCGCGTGGCGCCCGCCGGCCATCGCCGCCAGGGTCCGGAGCGAAGTCCGCAGCGGGTCGGGGACCTCCTTCAGCGCGGAGAGTCGGAGCACCGACTGCCCCATGTGGTCCGGGTCCACCACGATCCCCGGAGCCCGTCGCGCGATCTTCCGCAGCTCGTCCGGCAGCTTCCAGGTGACCTCGGGCGCCCGGGACACGAGGGCCGCCGCCAGCAGCGAGTCCGCCCAGTGGAGGGTCTGTGGGCGGTCCGCCAGGGAGGCCTCCGCCGGGAGGCGCGGATCGGTGAGGACCAGCGTGGCGGGCAGGACCAGCACGGTCTGGCCGGCCAGCGCAGGGGTGAAGAGCGTCGCGAACGGCTGGGGGGGCGGCGGGGACGGCTCCGCCTTGGGCCCACCGCAGGCGCTGAGCCCCAGTAAGACTATATACCATAATGACTTAGACAATTTTCCCCCGCGAGGCACCGCTGGACGGGTCTAGATCCGAGGCAAGTCTGTAAGTGATTGTATGGTAATCACTTGTAAGGCAGGCCCCTGCCGCCGCCCGAAAGGCCGGCCCGGGAAAGCTAACCGGGGAGGAGGGGGATTCAAGCCGAGGCGGCGGCGGGCGGCGGAGGACCCGCCGACCGGAAGAAAGGGACTACTCGAGCGACAGCCCGCCGTCCACCACGACCACCTGACCGGTGATGTGGCGGGCCTCGTCGGAGCACAGGAAGGAGATGACGTTGGCCACGTCCTGCGGCTCGGCCACCCGGCCGAGGACCGAGCACTTCTGGGCGCGCTCGATCACCTCTTTCGGGAGCATGCCGAGCCGCTCGGTGCGGATGAAGCCGGGGGAGACGGCGTTCACGTTGACGTTGGCGGGGCCGAGCTCCACCGCGGCGGCGCGAGTGAGCCCGACGAGGGCGGCCTTGCTGGCCGCATAGTTCGCGACCCCGAAGCCGGGCCGGTCGGCCTGATGGGCGCTGACGCTGACGATCTTCCCGTAGTGCTGCTCCCGGAAGGTCGGGGCGACCGCCCGGATGCAGTTGAAGGCCCCGGTCACGTTGGTGTCGAGCACCTCCTGCCAGGCGTCCTCCGACAAGCGCCAGAGCGCCCCGTCCATCGCGATGCCGGCGTTGTTCACCAAGAAGTGGACGCCGCCCAGCCGGGCGCGGGTCTCCTGGACGAACCGTTCCACCGCCTGGCGGTCGCGCACGTCGCAGCGCGCCGCGTAGACCGACACGCCCATCGCCGAGAGGGCCGTCTCGGTGAGGAGCGCCTGCGCCATGATCCCCCGACCCGGCAGCTCGACGAAGCAGAAGCCCACGTGGCAGCCCAGGCGACCGAACTCCAGCGCGATGGCCCGCCCGAGCCCCGTGGCCCCTCCGGTGACCACGGCCACCTTGCCGCGGAACCCCTCGCGCACCGCCTGGGGCTCCGGCTGCTCGACCGCGGCGCCCGAGGAGCGTCGCTGCCCTTCGCTCTCCCATTCGGGGGCGTTGCCGAAGTCCGGATCTTGGGCGGCCATGGATGGTCGAAGCTAGGGACCGCGGGGAGAGACGGCAAGGACGGCGCGCCTCGCGGGCTGTCCCGTCGGCGGTCGGCGGATATCTTGTGGCCATGCGCCTCATCCCCTGGATCGTCGTGTCCGCGGCGGGCGCCCTCGGGTGGGCCGTGCTGGCCCTGCACCGGGGGGAGACCGTCAACGCCGCCTGGCTCGTCCTCGCCGCCGTCGGCACCTATCTCGCGGCGTATCGGTTCTATGCCCGGTTCATCGCGCGCACCGTGTTGGGCGTCCAGCCGGAGCGGGCGACCCCCGCGGAGCGGATCGACAACGGGCGGGACTTCGTCCCCACCACGCGATGGGTCCTCTTCGGCCACCACTTCGCCGCCATCGCGGGGGCCGGTCCGCTGGTCGGACCGGTCCTCGCGGCGCAGTTCGGTTACTTGCCCAGCGTCATCTGGATCGTCTTCGGGGTCGTCCTCGGCGGCGCGCTGCAGGACTTCGTGATTCTGTTCGCCTCCACGCGCCGGGACGGCAAGAGCCTGGGACAGATGGCGAAGGAGGAGATCGGGCCGGTCGCGGGGCTCGCGGCCATGGTGGCGATCTTCGCCATCATGATCATCCTGCTGGCGGTCCTCGCCCTGGTCGTGGTGAACGCCCTGCGGGACAGCCCCTGGGGGATGTTCACCATCGCCTGCACGATCCCGATCGCGGTGCTCATGGGGTTCTGGATGAAGGTGTGGCGCCCGGGTCGGACCCTGGAGGCGTCGGCCGGCGGGGTGGTGCTGCTGCTCCTCGCGCTGGTGGGCGGCCGCTACGTGGCGGAGTCCGCCGTGCTGGCACCACTCTTCACCGCCGAGGGCACGACCATAGCCTGGTGGATGATCGGCTACGGCTTCGTCGCCAGCGTCCTGCCGGTCTGGATGCTCCTCTGCCCGCGGGACTACCTCTCCACCTTCATGAAGATCGGGACGGTGCTGCTGCTCGCGGTCGGCATCCTCGTGGTGCTGCCGCCGCTCCGGCTCCCGGCCCTCACCCGGTTCGTGGACGGCACGGGGCCGATCTTCGCCGGCTCGGTCTTTCCGTTCGCGTTCATCACGGTGGCCTGCGGCGCCATCAGCGGCTTCCATGCGCTGGTCGCGAGCGGCACCACGCCCAAGATGCTGCGCCGCGAGGGCGACGCCCCGCTCATCGGCTACGGCGGCATGTTGATGGAGTCGTTCGTGGCGATCATGGCGCTCTGCGCCGCCGCCATCCTGGACCCCGGTGTCTACTTCGCCATCAACGCGCCGATCGGGACCCTGGGGGGCTCGGTCGCCTCCGCGGCCGAGGTGGTGCGGGGATGGGGGTTCAGCATCACCCCGGAGCAGATGGACGCGCTCGCCGCCGCGATGGGCGAGAGCACGCTGCTCGCCCGAACCGGAGGAGCGCCATCCCTCGCCGTGGGGATGGCCACGATCTTCGCCGGCCTCTTCGGGCAGCACCTGACCGCCCTGTGGTACCACTTCGCCATCATGTTCGAGGCGCTGTTCATCCTCACCACGGTGGACACGGGGACCCGCGTGGGCCGGTTCATGCTCCAGGAGCTGGCGGGCCACGTGTGGGAGCCGCTGGGCCGAACCTCCTGGTACCCCAGCATCCTGCTGGCCTCGGCGCTGGTCGTGGCCGGGTGGGGCTATTTCCTCATCCAGGGCGTCCTGGACCCCCTCGGCGGGATCAACTCGCTCTGGCCGATGTTCGGGATCTCCAACCAGCTCCTGGCGGCGGTCGCGCTCTGCGTCGGCACGACGGTCATCGTGAAGAGCGGGAAGGCCCGGTATGCCTGGGTCACCCTCCTGCCGCTCGCCTGGCTCCTCACGGTCACCCTGACCGCCACCTGGCAGAAGGTCTTCGCGGCAGACCCCCGGCTGGGGTTCCTGTCCCATGCCCGGCAGGTCGCGGCCCAGGTGGCCGGCGGGCTCCTCGATCCGGCCCAGGGCGCGCGCCTGATGTTCAACGACCGGCTCAATGCGGTCGTCGCCCTCGTCTTCGGGTCGGTGGTGGTGTTGGTGGTGGCGACGAGCGTGCGTGAATGGGTGCAGGTTACCTGGCGCCAGAAGCCTCACGCCCTGCGGGAGACGCCCTTCGTGCGGACCGCCTATGCCGACTGATCGCGCCGCGTGGCCGGAGCGCCTCGCTCGCGCCCTCCGTCGGCTCGCCGGCATGCCGGACTACCTGGAGGACCTCCGGCGCCGGCGGCGGTCCCGCTTTCCCGCCGGGCCCACTTCGAGCGCCACCCTGGCCGGGCGGTATGCCGGCGGCCAGGCGTGCTCCTGCTGACCACCTCTCGCCCACGGACCCATGCGAACGTACCTGAACTACTTCCTGAGCGGCCTCATCTTCATCGCCCCGGTCGCGCTGACCCTGTACATCTGCTACCTGATCTTCGTGACGGTGGACGGCTGGCTCCAGCTGCCCATTCCGGGGGCGGGGTTCGTCCTCACGATCCTGATCATCACCGGCGTCGGCTTCCTCACGTCCAACTTCCTCGCCCGGCGCGCGCTGGAATGGCTCGAGGGACTGCTGACCCGGCTGCCCTTCGTCCGCCTGGTCTACACCGCCATCAAGGATGTGCTCGGCGCGTTCGTCGGGGAGAAGAAGCGGTTCGACAAGCCGGTGGCCGTCGCGCTGGGCCCGGACGGGAGTCCGATGGCGCTCGGCTTCGTGACCCAGGAGTCGCTGGCGCAGCTCGGGCTCGCCGATCACGTCGCGGTGTATCTGCCCCAGTCCTACAACTTCGCCGGCCAGCTCCTGGTCTGCCCCGCGGCCCGGGTCACGCCCCTGGCCGCGCCCAGCTCGGACCTGATGGCCTTCATCGTCTCCGGGGGCGTGACCGACGTCGCCGAGCCGCTCCCCGACGGCGCTGGGCCGGCGCCGGGCGGCGCGGTGCCGCCCACAGCCAGAGCGCCGTGACGCCGAGCAGCCCGACGGCCGACCAGCGGAGGGCCGCCGGGCCGCCCCACCCCTCGTAGAGCGCGCCGAAGAAGAGTCCCGCCGGCAGCGCGGCGGCGCCGGTCACCGCGTGATAGGCCCCGAATCCGCGGCCGGTGCGCGCCGGGGCGAGGCGGGCCACGACGGTCCGCTCAGCGGACTCGGTGAGCCCGGCCACCAGGCCGAAGGCGAGGAAGACGCCGATCGCGCCCGGCACGCCGAGCGGTCGCCCCAGCAGCAGTGCCGTCACGGCGAAGAGCGTCGATCCACCGGCCACGGTCGCCGTGGGCCCCACCCGATCGGTCAACGCTCCCCCGGGATAGGACGCGAGGGTCCGGACCACGTGGAGCCCGGCCCACACGAGCGGGATCGTCCCGACCGCGACCCCCAGGTCTTGCAGCCGGAGGAGCAGGAGCGCCTCGGGGACGCGCAGCAGCACGAGACCGGCGAGCACCAGGACGGGGGTCCAGAAGACCCGTCCCGTCGCGTCGGAAAGCGCCGGCGGGACGGACGGGGGAGAATTCTCTGCGACCCGCCGGAGCACCGCCCAGAGGATCGCCAGGACGAGGACCCCGGGGACCAGGCTCGCCGCGATCACGCCCCGCAGCGAGACGTCGGCGCGCAGCAGCACCCAGGCGGCGAGCGCGCCCAGTACCGCGCCCGCATGGTCGGCGGCGCGATGGAAGCCGAAGGCCCTCCCGCGGGCCTCCGGGTGGGTCACCGCGGCGATCAGGGCGTCGCGGGCCGGCGTCCGCAGCCCCTTGCCGACCCGATCGCCGACGCGAAGCCCCACGACCTGCCACGCTGAAGTCGCCAGGGCCATCAGGGGCCGGACCACCACCGCGAGCGCGTAGCCGCCGCCGATCAGCGGGCGGCGCCAGCCCTGCCGGTCGGCCAGCCGGCCACTCACCCACTTGAGTCCCGCGGCCGCCAGGTCCGCCGCACCGTCGAGGACGCCGAGCACCGTGGCCCCCGCCCCGAGCCCCGTGGTGAGCAGGGCCGGCAGCAGCGGATACACCATCTCGCTGGCGAGGTCGTTGAACAACGAGACGGCCCCGAGCCCGCGGACCGTCGGCGGCACCCGTGCCGGCCGAGGGATCGGCCCGCCGGCCGGGCTCATTCCTCGAGGCCCATGCCCCAGCGTATCAGGGAAACCGGGAGCCCTCCGTAGGAGAGGAAGGCGTCATGGAAGGCGGCGAGGCGGAAGCCGTCGCCGGCCCTCGCCGCGTAGGCCTCGCGCAGCGCCCGGATCTCTCGGCGGCCCACCGCCGCGGCCATCGGCTGGGTCGGTGCCGCGCAGAAGCGTCGCACCGCCTCCCGCGCGCCGAGCCGGTCGAGGGGGAGGACCTCCCGGAGCGTGGACTCGGCCTCGTCCGGCCGCATGCCGCGGGTGTGCAGCCCGACGTCGAGGATCACCCGAACGGCGCTGCCCAGCAGGTCCACCCGGTGCAGCAGACGCTCTTCCGGGGTCGTGAAGAACTCCTCCTCGTGCATCATCCCCTCGGCATAGAGCGCCCACCCCTCCACCGTGACCGGGGTTCGGAGGTGGCGGCGGACCAGCGACGGGTGCCCGAGCGCGGCCAGCAGCCCAACGTGATGCCCGGGGAACCCCTCCCGCACCGCGGTCGCGCCCAGCTCGTGCACCCGGTGCGCGTCACGGTGCTCGTCCTGGATGGAGACGTAGAGCACGCCCGTTCGGTCCGCGGCCTCGCCGGGGGGCACGTAGGTCACCGGCGGCACGAGCGGGGCCAGGAAGTCCGGCGTCGCCTCGACCCGCAGGGCGCCCGGCGGCAGCGTGAGGAGACCACGCTCGGCCACGTGCCGTCTCGCCCGCTCGATCTCGGCCGCGTAGGCCTCGAGGATGCCGCCGGCCTCCGGCCGCGTCTCGCGGGCGCGGGCCACCACGTCCAGCCAGTGGGCGCCGGGGTCGATCGCCCGAGCCAGAGCGGCCACCTCGGCCTCGAGCTCCTCGCGCAGGTGCAGGCCATACCGCCACAGCTCCGGCGCGCTGCTCCGCAGGGCGTGCTCCAGGTGCAGCCGTCGGTTGAACTCGTCCTCGCCCACGGCGTAGGAGTGCTCGTCCGGGTGGGCCCGGAGCTCGGTCGTGAGCGTGCGTTCGAACCGCTCCAGCGCCTCCCGCGCGCCGGCGGCGGCACGGGCGAGCTCGGGCGCCAGGTCCGGATGGCGGGCTCCGAAGACGGCCGCCACCTGTTCGATCAGCTGCCGGCCTCCCGGCAGCGTGTCGGCGGCCATGTCCAGGAAGACGGAGGGCGGGTGCTCCAGCGTGGCACCCGCCGCGTCGAGGACGCCCGGCACGGCCGCGAGCCGATCCACCGCGGCTTGGCCCAGCGCCTGGTCCACGGGCCCCCGCCGGGCCAGGAGGCCGTGGAGCGCCCGGTAGACATGCGAGAGCCAGAAGCCCGGATTGTGGACCTGGGGCCGCTCTTGGCCGTAGCGCAGGATGGTGATCCGGATGTCGTCGAGGAGGGCGGTGCGGTCGATCTCGTCCTGGACGCCCTCGACTTCCAGATCCTCCACGGCCGCGGCGATCGCGGTGAGGGCCGCGAGGTGCTCGCGCATCGCCTCGTCGTCGAAGACGCCGAGCCGCGCGTCATGGGCCGTGACCCCCATCTCGGTCGCGGCGGCCGGGTCGAGGTGCCAGCAGAGGTCGAGATAGGAACGGCAGAGGGCTTCAGTGACGGGCGCCATCGGCCTCGCTCTCCTGGAGCGCGGTGGTGACGAGGCGATGGCATTCCTCCTCGGTGAGGACGCGATCAGCCGTCTTGGCCGCGCCGAACAGGACGTCGCAGCAGGCCTGGTTGGCAGCGTCGTATCCGTGCTCCTGCAGCCAGTGACGCACGTTGGACAGGCCGGAGACGGGGGAGATCTCGATCACCTGGCGGCGCCCCACGACGCTGGCCGGCACGCTGGAGTAGACCAGGTCCGCGAGCCAGTCGTCTCCCTTCTCCTTGGCCTTGATGATCGCCGCGGCGTGGACGCCGGTGGCCGTGCGGAAGGCATCCGCGCCGACGACCGGGTAGTTGGGCGGGATCGGGACGCCGGTCGCCTCGGAGGCGACCCGGCAGTACTCCGTCAGGACGGACAGGTCGTGCCGGTGCAGGCCGAGCAGGTGCAGGTTCACGAGCAGGAGGTCCATCTCCGCGTTGCCCACCCGCTCCCCGATCCCGAGCGCGGTGGCGTGGACCTGGTCCACGCCGGCCTCGATCGCGGCGAGGCAGTTGGCGATGCCGAGCCCGCGGTCGCGGTGGCCGTGCCAGTCCAGCAGCACGGGCTCGCCGGAGGGGACGATGCTCTCCTCCTTGACGAACCGTACCAGCGCCCGCACGCCGGCGGGGGTCGCGTGCCCGGTCGTATCGGCCAGCGACAGCCGGCGGGC
>JBFIUJ010000025.1:0-13972 GCA_041607595.1 Gemmatimonadales bacterium
AGCCCGAACACCACCGCGAACACGAGCACCGGGACGACGACGAAGATGGCCGACGTGGGCCCGTCCAGGTTGAGGATCCGGGCGCCGATCCCGTACTGGAAGACGAGGACGATCAGGCCGAACGTGGCGCTCACCGAGAGACTGTTCATGATGATCGCCTTGATCGGCACCAGGACCGACCGGAAGGCGATCGCGAGCATCACGCCGGTGGCCCCGAGGATCAGGAGCACCAGGAGGGGGAACCGCTTCAGCAGGTCGTGCTGGAAGTCCAGCGCCGCGGCCACGTAGCCCCCGACCGCCACCTCCGTGTCCTTCAGTCCCCGCAGGTCCGAGCGGGCGATCCCCCGTACCGCCGCCACCACGTCCATCGCGGTGGTCAGGGAGGTGGAGTCGGTGAGGACCACGTCGAGGAGGACCACCCGGCGGTCCGCGCTGAGATAGGCGTCCACGAAGTCGCCGTAGCGGGCGCGGGCGTCATCCAGGTCGCTGTAGAGGAGCGAATAGCCCAGGAGCGACGTGCCCGGGGCGATGTCCACCAGGCTGCGGACCTGCTTCACGCGTGGGTCGGTCCGGAGCGAGTCGGACAGGTTCCGGAGCCCCCGGAGCCGGGTGGCGCTCACCGCCGATTCCCCCTCCGGAACCTCGATCAGCACGCGGATCGGCTGGATCACGCCGGCCGCCCCCATGCGCTCCAGCGTCTCGACCCCCTGGCCCGCCTCGGTGGCGGTGGGCCACCAGTGGCGCGAGGGGAGCCCGATCCGGATCCAGAAGAGCGGGGCGGTGAGCAGCGCGATGGCGAGCCCGCCCAGCGCCAGGGCGCGGAACGGATGGCGGCTCAGGGTGCGGGCCCACTTCTCCCAGATCCTCGGTGAGTGGTACCAGGCGAGCCGCTTGGCGAGCCAGCGGGGGTGGTCGATCGCCCGACCCAGCAGGGCGAGAAGGGCGATCAGCAGCGTGGTGGAGAGGAGGACCGCGACCGCCACGACCACCAGCCCGCCCAGTCCCACGCTCCGGGTCTCAATCAGCGGGGTGAAGAGCAGCGCGGCGAACCCCACCATCACCGTCATGCCCGACGTGATCACCGCCACGCCGGCGGTGCGGAAGGTCTTCACCGCGGCCTCGCGCCGGCGGGACCCCCGCTTGAGCTCCTCCCGGAACCGGGTCACCACCAGCAGCGAATAGTCGATCCCCACGCCGAGCCCGATCATCGTGGTCATGTTGAGCACGAACACCGACATCGGCGTGAAGTTGGCCAGCAGGCCGATGATGGTGAGGGCCACGAAGATGGCCAGGAAGCCCACCGCCAGCGGCAGGATCGCCGCCACGAGCGCCCCGAAGGCGAGCACCAGGATGACCATGGTGAGCGGCAGCAGCTGCAGCTCACCCCGCTTGCTGTCGTCGGCGCTCACCGTGCGCACGTCCAGGTCGAGCGGCGCCCGTCCGGTCACGAGGGCGCGGTACCGGCCTTCCTCGCCCAGCCGTCGGAGCGTCTCCTGCAGGAGCTGCCGCGCCGGCACCACCAGTCCACCCGCGCTGTCGCCGGGGACGTTGAGGGCCACCACCAGGAAGGTCGTGCGGAAGTCCCGGCTGACGAAGGTGGAATCGCCGGTGGAGGGGAAGGAAATGACCCCGCGTGTGTAGGGGGCCCGGCTCAAGGCCGCGGTGATGCTGTCGAGCACCGCTCGCGGGCCGGCGCTGTCGAACCGCTCGGGCGCCTCGACCGTCACCGCGAAGAACTCGCCGATCGGGCTCGCGAAGCGGGCCTGGAGGAGACGGTCGGCCCGGGTCGCCTCGGTGACCCGAGTGCTGCCGCCCCGGATGTTGAGGATGTCCTGGGTATGCCGAGCCCGGACCACGGCCAGTCCGCCCACGACCACCCAGATCCCCAGGACGGCCCAGCGCCAGCGCACCAGTCGGCGCGCGATGTATTCCATCACGAATGGCCGCTCCCGTGGGTGTCCGCTCGACCCCGCCCGCTCCCCGCCCGGTCTCGGTCCCGAGGCCGGGGCAATGTTAGGGATCGTGGGTGGCTTCCGCTAGCGCGGCGCTTCTCCGCCAAGCCATATTCCGGCAGTGCCATGAGACAGTCCATCCTCGTCGTGCTCATTCTGGTCCTCGTGGGGCTCATCGCATGGGACACCGTGCGATCGGTCACCGAGTCGGCGTCCGGGTCCCATGCCTCGGCCGCCGGGCGCACGCCCACGGCCGACGAGACGCTCCCTCAGGCCGCCGCCGATCCCCGCCGGGCCTCCCGGCTGCTGCTCCGGCGCGACGCGGCCCAAACATACCTGGATTCGCTGCTGCTGAGCACCGATTCCCTGGTCCGTCGCTGGCCCGACGAGGCGGCCCAACGGCTTCGGATCGCGATCGTTGAGGGGGGGAGCGAGGACTATACCCCGGAGCTCGCCGGTCACGTCCGCGACGCGGCGGCCCGGTGGGAGCGCGCCGGCGTGGGGTTGTGGTTCACGTTCGTGACCGACACCGCCGCGGCCCACGTGGTCGTCCGCTGGCAGCAGTCCTTCGAGCACCTCCAGCGGGCCGGGCAGACCGACCTCACCTGGAACCGCCGGGGCGATCTCCGCCGAGCCGCGGTGGTCCTCGCCATCCGGAACGACGACGGGCAGCGGCTGCCCGAGACCGCCCTCCTGGGGGTGGCGGTGCACGAGTTGGGGCACGCGATCGGGCTCCCGCATTCCTGGGATCCCCGGGACGTGATGTTCCCCACCACGATGACTGCCGACATCAGCCCGCGCGACCGCGCAACGGCGACCCTCCTCTACCGCCTGCCGCCAGGCTCGGTCAAGGAGATCCCGTGACGCCCGACGGGGCCGTGAGCCGCCCTCGGCTCGCGCGCCCCGTGCTCCTCTACGACGGGGAGTGCGGCTTCTGCCTGACCTGGATCGCCCGGCTGCGGCGGTGGGACCGGGCGGAGCGCATCCGCTGCCTGCCGGCCGGCGATCGCGCCACCGACCCCGCCCTCCCTCCGATCCCGGACGCGGCGCTCCGGGAGGCGATGCACCTCGTGACCCCGGACGGACGAATCCTCCCGGGGGGGCGCGCGCTGCCGGAGCTGATCCGGTACCTGCCGGGCGGGCCGGTGCTCCGGCCGCTGCTGCGCCTGCCGGGCGTCCCCTGGATCACCGACCGCGTCTACCGGTGGGTGGCGCGCCGCCGCCACCGGCTCGGATGCGGCTCCTCCACCTGCCCCTCTCGTTGACCCCGTCCCGCCAGGAGGTATGTTTGTCGTGAGGAGGATGGCATGCTGACTGGAGAGATCGTCCGGAAGGCCCTGCGTGGGGTCAAGGACCCCGAGCTCAACCTGAACATCATCGACCTCGGCCTGGTCTACGACGTCGAGGTATCTGACGAGGGACGGGTGCGCGTGGCCATGACCCTCACGTCCCCGGGGTGTCCCGCCGGTCCCGAGATCACCGGGGATGTCCAGCGCACCGTAGAGGCGCTGGAAGGGGTGAGCGACGTCACCGTAGACATCGTCTGGGAGCCGTATTGGACCCCGGAGAGGATCGACCCGCGGGTTCGGGCCTTCCTCGGCTGATTCCACCGCGCCACCGCGCTCGGCTCAGTCGCCGAGCGCTTCCAACAGCGCCGTCCCGCAGACTTCCGCCTGCCATTTCCGCATAGCCGGTATCTCCGCCAGCTCCGCCGGGTCGCGGGGGAGGCGGCGGGCCATTTCCTCGAGCGTCCCATTGGGGCAGATCACCCCGGGCGGCAAATCGAGAACCGCCACCAGCCGCCCGCGCGCCTCCTTCAGTCGCTTGACCCGCTCATCGAACGCGGGATCGGGCACGCGCCGGGGCCCGCGCGGGATCCGCGGCCAGTCCCTCTCGGGAACCGCGAGGCCGCGGCGAACGGCCTCCAGGATCTCGGCGCCTCGCCGGGCGGCGAGGTCCCCGCTGATGCCGGGGATCTTCCGGAGCTCGCCCGGCTCGGCGGGCGGGGCCTGCGCCATCGCCAGGATCGACTCGTTGTTGAGGATACGAAAGGCGGCGCGGTCCAGCCGCTCGGCCGTTGCCTCGCGCCATTCCCAGAGCTCGCGCAGGATGGCCAGGGCGCGGCCCCGGAGGGCGCGCGCCCCCTTGAGGCGCAGGAAGGCAGGGGCGCCATCCTCGGGCGGGCCCCAGCTCACCCGCTCCAGCAGCGCGAACTCCTCCTCCGCCCAGGCGAGCCGCCCCTTCTCCCGCAGCCGCTCGCGGAGGATGTCCCGCAGCTCCGGGAGGTAGTGGGTGTCGGTGGCGGCATAATCCAGCATCCCCGGCCGGAGCGGCCGCGCGGACCAGTCGGCCCGTTGGTACTTCTTGTCCAGCCGCACGCCGAGGTGGCGGTCCAGCAGGGCGGCGAGGCCAACCCCGGGCTCGTTCAGCAGCTGCGCGGCCACCCGGGTGTCGAAGAGGCCGCGCGCCCGGAAGCCGTACTGACGGTCCATCAGCCGGAGGTCATAGTCGGCGTCGTGGAAGACGATCTCGACGCCGGGGTCGGCCAGCAGGGATCCGAGCGGATCCAGACGCTCGACTGCGAGGGGGTCGATGACCGCGGTCCGCCGGCGGGTGGAGAGCTGCAGGAGGTAGACGCGGTCGTGGTAGCGGTGGAAGCTCGCCGCCTCCGTGTCCAGCGCCACCAGCGGTTCGTCCCGGACCTCCCGCAGGAGATCGTCGAGCGCGGCCTGGCCTTCGATCAGGAGGACATCGTCGGCGGCGAGGCGCCTGGAGGAGCTGGTCATGCGGGAAACCTGGCCGCGGTGCGGGAGCCAAGGCAACCCGGACGGCGTCACTCGCGCTTCGAGACGGACTCCAGTCCCGCGGCGATCTCGTCGAACGCCTTGGACAGCGCCTTGAAGAACTCGGCGTCTGGCTGCGGCGCGCCGCCCACGGCGGCGTCCATGTGCAGCTTCCGCGCGAGCTTGGCCGCGTGGCGGATGTAGTCGGTCTTGGGGGGCATCGCTAGCGCGCTCCTGGCCGGGTCGGGACATATTGTAGCACCGTCCGCCGAGCCCTCAAGTCCCAACGGTGGAGGCCGAGTGGCCATTCCGGAGATCGACCTCACCGTCTTCCCCGATGACTGTGACGCCTTCGGGCATCTGAACCAAGCATCGTTTCTCCGCCTGTTCGAGCGGGCGCGGTGGGAGATGCTGGCGGGCGGTCCGGGCATGGACGCCTTCACCCGCTCGGGGGTCTGGCCCGCCGTCCGAAAGGCCTCGGTGGACTACTCCGCCGCGGCCTACCCCGGGGACGTGCTGCGATTTACCACCGTCCTGATCCATATCGGGCGGACGAGCCTGACCCTGCGCCAGGCCGTCCGCCGGGTGTCCGACGACCGGCCCGTCGCGACGGCGGAATTCGTCTTCGTGTGCATCGATCGGGCCGGCAGGGCGACGCCGGTTCCGGGTGCGCTCCGCGACTTCCTCTCGCAGGGCGAGGGCGGGTCGGCACCGGCGCGCGTCACCGTCAACGGCGTGCGGCTGGCCGTGGAGGTCCAGGGCGACGGCCCGGCCGTGCTCTTCATCCACGGCTATCCGCTCGACCGCACGATCTGGTCGCAGGTCATGGCTTCGCTGCCCGGGCTCACCGTGATCGCGCCGGACCTCCGGGGCATGGGGCTCTCCGACGCGCCGGACCTGGGCTACAGCATGGCGACCTACGCGGAGGACCTGGCCGCCCTGCTCGACGCCCGGGGAGTGGACCGGGTCGTCCTCTGTGGGCTGTCGATGGGCGGCTACGTGGCCCTCGAGTTCCTGCGTCGCTGGAGAGGCAGGGTGCGGGGGCTGATCCTGATGGATACCCGAGCCGACGCGGACACGCCGGAGGGCAGGCGGGCGCGCGACGAGGCCGCCGCGGCCGCGAGGGAGGGCGGGGGAGAGGCCATCGCCCGTGCGATGCTGCCGAAGCTGCTGACCCCGGCCACGCTAACGGAGCGCCCCGGGGTGGCGGAGCGGGTCCGAACGATGATGGCCCGGGCGCCGGTGCCCGGGATCGTGGGGGCCCTCGCCGCGATGCGCGACCGGAGCGACAGCAGCGACTTGCTGCCGAGCCTCGCGGACCTTCCCACACTGATCCTGGTGGGGGCCGAGGACCGTCTCACGCCCCCCGATCGGGCCGAGGCGATGGCCCGAGCCATCCCTGGCGCCCGGATGGAGGTGATCCC
Organism: Gemmatimonadales bacterium; assembly: GCA_041607595.1. Taxonomy (GTDB): domain Bacteria; phylum Gemmatimonadota; class Gemmatimonadetes; order Gemmatimonadales; family GWC2-71-9; genus JBFIUJ01. The sequence continues at coordinate 6,160 of JBFIUJ010000025.1, forward strand.
CGGCGCCGGGCACCTGCCCCCGGTGGAACAGCCGGAAGCGACCTCCGCCGCGATCGCCGCGTTCCTCGGATCGCTTCCCTGAAACCCGGCTCGACGGATCGGCGTACTGGTCCTAGCGGCGTGTCTCCCACGCCGCTATTGCGTCCTTCCGTACCACGGTCCCGGGGTCAAGGCCAAGGTAGTATTGGCCCCGGGGCCGCCTCTCTTTGCGCGGGCTGTTCTGGTGGGACGGGCGGATGCGGCGTCGGCGGACAGTTCCTCGCCGGCGCGTCGGCTATCTTCCTTGCGGGCGGCCGGGCGGGTTGTCGCTGTCGAAGACCTCTCGGTTCTTCTCGATGTATGGCTCCTGCGGAGCCGGCACATCTTCCTCGGGGAAGATGGCAGTCACCGGGCACTCCGGCTCGCACGCGCCGCAGTCGATGCACTCGTCCGGATGGATGTAGAGCTGATCTTCGCCTTCGTAGATACAATCGACGGGGCACACGTCCACGCAGGCCCGGTCCTTCACGCCGATGCAGGGTTCGGTGATTACGTACGTCATGACGACGGCTCCTCACGCATGTCTTGTTCTGCTCCGCGCAACGGGTTCCGGGCGGGCACGCATAGGTATACGAAGGGGCCTGAATGGACGCAAGGGGGCGCGGGAGCGTTGGCGCGCCGTCGTCCCGGCGATCGTCCTGGCGCTCCTGTCCGTGCCGGGGGCGACCGCGCTGGCCCAGGAGGACGGCTGCCGTCCCGCGCGGACCGCGCTCGTGCTCTCGGGCGGAGGCGCCAAGGGAATCGCGCACATCGGCGTCCTTCGAGTGCTGGACAGCCTGGGGATGCGCCCCGACCTGATCGTAGGCACGAGCATGGGCGCGGTGGTCGGCGCCCTGTACGCCAGCGGCTACTCGGGTCGCATGCTCGACTCCGCGGCCCGAGCCACGCCGCTCTCTCGCGTGTTCCGCACCAACCAGCCGCAGGTGCGCGCCTTCGAGCCCCTGCAGCCCCTCCTCCTCTGGGAGCAGACCGACCGCGGCTTCACCCTCCGGAGCAGTGCAGTCCGCGAGTCCATGATGAACGGGCTCCTCAACGCCGCCCTGCTCCGGGGGAACCTCCTCGCCCGGGGCGACTTCGACTCGCTGCCGATTCCCTTCCGGGCCGTGTCGGCCGACCTCCTCGACCGTGGCCTGGTGGTCCTGCAGAGCGGCGATCTGGCCCGCGCGATCCGCGCCAGCATCGCCGTGCCGCTGCTTCTCACCCCCGAGGTCGTCGACGGCCGGTCCCTCACCGACGGTGGGCTGGCCGACAACGTGCCGGTGGCGGTCGCCCGAGCCGCGGGCGCCGAGCGCGTCGTGGCGGTGGACGCGACCGAGCCCTTGGCCGACGACCTGAACTTGGAGAGCCCGCTCGTGGTCGCGGACCACCTGCTCGGATTCCTCTTCCGCCAGCCGGAGGATTCGCTCGGGCCGGAGGACCTCCTGATCCGGCCGGCGGTGGCCGGGTTCACCAGCCTCAACTTCTCGCCCCGGAACGTCGCGAAACTCATCTCCGCGGGATACGATGCGGCTCGACAGGCCCTCCAGGCGCTCTCGTGCTGGAGGCCGACCGGCTCCGGCGGGCGCACGCGGGTGCCGGGGCGCGTGCACGCCATCTCCGTGGACGGGGACGACGGCGTCCAGCCGGGCCGGTTTCTCGGGCTCGCACCGGGCGACTCCCTCGTGCCGGGATCGCTCCGGCGTCGGCTCCTCGACCTGGGGCACGACGCCCGGCATCGGGCCATCTGGCTAGGTCCGGAGGGGGGCGGAGACTCGATCGGATTCCACGTCCGGGTGCGTCCCCATCCTTCCCGGGTCGCCGCCGTGGGCGCCGCATACGACGGCGAGCTGGGCGGGCGAACCTGGCTCGGCTTCGCCGCGCGGGAGCAAGGTTTCCCACTCGAGTGGAGCGTCGCGCTCGCGCTCGGCGGGCTCCGGCCCGAGTTGACGCTGGCGGCGCACCACGGACGGGGCGCCCTGCGGCCGGCGGCGTCGCTGCGCCTCGCCGCGGAGCGGGTCCGGCGGTTCGACGCAGAGAGCGTCGAGCTGCCCAACGCCAAGACGCGGGAGGCCAAGGGGTTCCTGGGCGCCGACTACGCGGTGTCCCCCGGCGTGACGCTGCGGGTCGGTGCGGTGGCCCACCAGTGGCGCGAGCCCGCGCTGCGGGACGGGTGGACCGCCGGCGCCGTCCTGAGCCTGGGCTGGAGGGTGGACGGGGACCCGCGGCTGGAGGCCGGAGCGACCTGGACGGGGGACTATCGGAAGGCTGAGCTGGCCACCGCGGCCGCCGCCCAGGTCGGCACCCTGACGATCCGTCCCAGGCTCCGGGTCGGGTGGGGCCGGTCCCTGCCGGTGCAGGAGACCTTCGCCCTTGGCGGGATGGAGGGGTTTCCCGGCCTGCACCTGGGCGAGCGGCGTGGGGACCGCGAGGCACTGGGCGGGCTCCTGCTGGAGCAGAGGGTTGCGGGCCCGGTGCTCGCGCGGCTGGAGCTGGCCGCCGGGCGGACGGCGCTCGGTGGACCGCTGCTGGGCGAGGCGGGGTGGGTCGGGGGCGTCCGCGCCGGGCTCGGCGTTGACTCGGGGCTCGGGCCGGTGCGGGCGGAATACGGCCGCAACACCGACGGGCTGGGGGCGATCTTCGTGCGGATCGGCCGCTGGTTCTGACGCCGGCTCAGAGCAGTCCGGTCAGGGGGGTCGCGTAGCTGGCCTCGCGAGGGCCGGGCTCGCCGTAGCGACCCTCCGCCGCATGCAGCCGGTTCCATTCCTCCCGGAGGCAGAACGGGTCGAGGCCGTGTGCCCGGTCCACCGCGAGCACCCCGTCGAGATGATCGATCTCGTGCTGCAGCAGCTCGGCGCGGTCTCCTTCCAGGTCCACCTCGTGCTCCTCGCCCTTGGTGTCCTGATAGCGTACCCGGATGCGGTGGGCCCGGGAGACGCGGACGAGAAGATTGGGGAAGGAGAAGCAGTCGTCCCAGACATCGAAGTCCTCGTGCCCGATGTCGAGGATCTCCGGGTTGATGAGGGCCCAGGGCTTGTCCATCTCCACGAAGACCAGGCGAACCGGCGCCCCGATCTGAGGCGCCGCGATGCCCCGGCCGCTGCCGAAGCGCGACTGCCAATCGCGCAGGGTCTCCCGCAGGTCGTCCAGGATCATTCTGACCGCGGTGGACCGAGGCTTGGTGATCGGCTCGCAGCGAGTGCGAAGGATGGGATCGCCCAGCAGGCGGATGCGGTGAATGGTCATCGGGACGCGGGTTTAGGGCTCCAAGGGCTCCCAATCTTGCGGTTCTGCTGCCACACCACAAGAAGCGAGCGACTCGGCTATAGGTAGTAGTGATAACTACTACCTCACCTCTGCAGTACGTCCTGCCTGATTACCACGCATGGAATACTATAAAATACAATGAGTTAGGTGACTTCGCGCTAATAATGCAACACAAATGTTGACAATACCCGGGCCCGGTACTACGATTCCTGTCCTATGGCACAGAGACCGGTTTCCTCCCAGGAGCGCGTCGAGCTTCCGCCGGGGCTCCGGGGGCCCCGCGGGGCGATCCTCGTCGAGCTCAAGCGGCTCCCGGGCCGGACGGCCAAGGAGCTGTCCGGGAAGCTCTCCCTCTCGCTCAGCGCGACCCGGTATCACCTGCGCGAGCTGGAGGCGGAGGGCCTGGTGGCCCACGGGCGGGAGCAGCGGGCCATCGGGGCGCCGGTCCACGTCTACCGGCTTCAGCCTGAGGGGGAGGCCCTCTTCCCCCGCCGGTACGAGGAGACCCTGACCCTGGTGCTGGATGCGGTGGTGGACCGGGAGGGTCGGGCGGCGGCGGTCGCCGTGCTGGAGCGCCACTTCGGCGATCTGGCGCGTCGGCTCGAGGAGGAGCTCGACGGGGCCCCCTCGGAGCAGCGGATCGCGGCGGTGACGCGTGTCCTCTCCACCGAGGGCTTCATGCCGGAGTGGCGCGATGCGCCGGACGGCGGCACGCTGAGCGAGCACAACTGCGCGATCCGTACGGTGGCGGAGCGGTTCCCCGAGATCTGCGACGCCGAGGAGGAATTCCTGGAGCGGGCGCTGTCGGCCGCGGTGGACCGCCGGATGCACGTGCTGGACGGCTGCAGCGGCTGTGAATATCGGGTGCGGTTCGACGCACCCCCGTCGGCCTCCGGGGCGGACCCGCGGGCCGACGTCTACGCGGGTCCCGCGGGGCCCGCCCAAGGAGAACACGCATGAGCTCGGTCGAGAGCCTGGTCAACCGCAAGTACAAGTACGGCTTCGTCACGGACATCGAGTCGGACACGGTGCCGCGGGGGCTGAACGAGGACATCATCCGGCTGATCTCCGCCAAGAAGGGCGAGCCGCCGTTCATGCTCGAATGGCGCCTGAAGGCGTACCGGCGCTGGCTGGAGATGCGCGAGCCGCACCACTGGGCCAACGTGGAGTATCCGCCCATCGACTACCAGAACATCATCTACTACTCGGCCCCGAAGACCCAGAAGCCGCTGGGCAGCCTGGACGAGGTCGATCCTGAGCTGCTCCGGACCTACGAGAAGCTGGGGATCTCCCTGACCGAGCAGAAGATGCTCGCGGGCGTGGCGGTGGACGCGATCTTCGACAGCGTCTCCGTGGCGACGACCTTCAAGGAGACGCTCGCCAAGTCGGGGGTGATCTTCTGCTCCTTCTCCGAGGCGGTGAAGGACCACCCGGACCTGGTCCAGCGGTACCTGGGCTCGGTCGTGCCGTACAACGACAACTTCTTCGCCGCCCTCAACTCCGCGGTCTTCAGCGACGGATCGTTCGTCTACGTCCCGAAGGGCGTGCAGTGCCCGATGGAGCTGTCCACCTACTTCCGCATCAACGCGGCGGACACGGGGCAGTTCGAGCGGACGCTCATCGTGGCGGAGGAGGGGGCGACCGTCAGCTATCTCGAGGGCTGCACGGCCCCCAAGCGAGACACCAACCAGCTGCATGCCGCCGTGGTGGAGCTGGTGGCCCTCGAGGGGGCGACGATCAAGTACTCCACGGTGCAGAACTGGTACGCCGGGGACGAGGAGGGCCGGGGCGGCATCTACAACTTCGTGACCAAGCGCGGCAAGTGCGCCGGCCGCCGCTCGCGGATCACCTGGACCCAGGTCGAGACCGGCTCCGCCATCACCTGGAAGTACCCGAGCGTGATCCTCCAGGGCGACGACTCGATCGGCGAGTTCTACTCCGTGGCGGTGGTGAACGGGCGGCAGCAGGCGGACACCGGGACCAAGATGATCCACCTCGGCCGGAACACCCGGAGCACCATCATCTCGAAGGGCATTTCCGCCGGGCGAGGGAACAACAGCTATCGGGGCCTGGTGAAGATCCAGCCCAAGGCGGCCGGCGCGCGGAACTACACGCAGTGCGACTCGATGCTGATCGGCAACCGCTGCGGAGCCCACACGTTCCCCTACATCGACGTGCAGAACAACACCTCCTCCGTGGAGCACGAGGCCTCGACCTCGAAGATCGGGGAGGATCAGATCTTCTACTGCAAGCAGCGCGGCCTGGACACCGAGGACGCGATCTCCATGATCGTGAACGGTTTCTGCAAGGACGTCTTCCAGACGTTGCCGATGGAGTTCGCCGTGGAAGCGCAGAAGCTGCTGGGCGTGAGCCTCGAAGGCAGTGTGGGATGACGATGCCCGGCGCTGGCCGGACCGACGACTCAACGACACAGGACACAACGACGTGCTAGAGATCAAGAATCTGCATGCGGCGGCCGGCGAGACGGCGATCCTCAAGGGGATCGACCTGACGGTCCGTGCGGGCGAGGTCCACGCGATCATGGGCCCCAACGGATCCGGGAAGAGCACCCTGGCGCAGGTGCTGGCCGGCCATCCCGCCTACGAGGTGACTCAGGGATCCATCACCTACGACGGCCAGGACCTGCTGGAGATGGAGGCCGAGGAGCGGGCCCTGGCGGGCGTCTTCCTGGCGTTCCAGTACCCGGTCGAGATCCCCGGCGTGACCAACGCCTATTTCCTGCGGGCCGCGTACAACGCCCTGCGGGCGGCCCGGGGGCAGGAGGAGCTGGATCCGATCGACTTCCTCGACCTGCTCGAGGAGAAGCTCAAGGTGGTGGCCTGGGGGCCCGAGATCATGCAGCGTGCGGTCAACGCCGGCTTCTCGGGCGGCGAGAAGAAGCGGAACGAGATCCTGCAGATGGCCGTGCTGGAGCCGAGGCTCGCGGTCCTGGACGAGACCGACTCCGGGCTCGACATCGACGCCCTGAAGACGGTGGCGCATGGCGTCAACGCACTCCGGAGCCCCGACCGCGCGACCATCCTGGTCACCCACTACCAGCGCCTCCTGAACTACGTCGTGCCCGACGTGGTCCACGTCCTCTCGGGCGGCCGCATCGTCCGGTCGGGCGGGAAGGAGCTCGCCCTGGAGCTGGAGGCCAAGGGGTACGAGTGGCTGGCGGAGCCGGCCGCGGTGGGGGCCGCGTGAGCGTGCCTTTCGCGAGCGCGTTCGAGGCCTTCCTGGCGAACGGTGGCTCGTCGGGGCCGGCCTGGGCCCCGCCCCTGCGCCGTGCGGCGATGGGACGCTTCGCCGATCTCGGCCTGCCGAGCACTCGGGACGAGGACTGGCGGTTCACCAGCCTGGCGCCGATCGCCGAGGGCGGGTTCGCCCTCCCGCCCGCCGCCGAGGTCTCCCGGGCAGCGATCGAGGCGTTCCTGGTGGATGCCGCGTGGCCCACGCTGGTCTTCGTCAACGGGCGATACAGCGAGGCACTCTCCCGTCCGGGGGCGCTCCCGTCCGGCGTGCGGCTGCAGCACCTCTCCCGGGCTCTCCACGAGACGCCGGACATCGTCCGGAGCCACCTCGAGCGCGGGGCCACGGAGGCCGCGGCCCTCACGGCCCTGAACACCGCGTTCCTGTCGGACGGACTGCTGCTGACGGTCGAGCGCGGGGTGGAGATGGACACCCCGATCCAGGTGCTCTACCTGGCTGCGGGGAGCGAGCGCATCGCGATCTCCCCCCGCAACCTGATCGTGCTGGGGGAGGGCGCCCGGGCCGCCGTGTTGGAGTGCTACGCCGCCCTCGCCGATGCGCCGTACTTCACCAACGCGGTCACCGACGTGACCCTCGGCGCGGGCGCCCGGCTCGATCATTGGAAGGTCCAGCGGGAGAGCGAGCGGGCCTATCACGTGGGCACCACCGACGTGCGCCAGGCCCGCGACAGCGAGCTGGAGTCGTTCGCCTTCAGCCTGGGCGGCGCCCTCTCGCGGACCAACACCTACACGCTCCTGGACGGGGAGGGCGCCCACTGCACGCTGAACGGGCTGTACGTGGGACACGGGCGCCAGCACCTGGACCACCAGACGCGGGTGGAGCACGCGGCCCCCGGCTGCACGAGCCACGAGGTGTACAAGGGGATCCTGGACGACCAGGCCCACGCCGTCTTCAACGGGAAGGTCTACGTCCGTCCGGAGGCGCAGAAGACCGACGGCAAGCAGACCAACAAGAACCTGCTCCTGTCGGACGGAGCGAAGGTGGACACCAAGCCGCAGCTGGAGATCTTCGCGGACGACGTGCGCTGCACCCACGGGGCGACGGTGGGACGGCTGGACGAGGTGGCTCTCTTCTACCTCAGGAGCCGGGGGCTGCCGGCCCCGCGCGCCCGGCGGATTCTGACCTACGCCTTCGCGGCGGACGTGATCGAGGAGATCCGGAATTCGGCCGTGGCGGTCCACCTCGAGCGCCTGGTGAACGAGCGCCTGCCGGAGCGATTGGAGGGATGACCATGGCCCAGGCTGCCACCGTGACGGCG
>JBFIUJ010000026.1:0-13951 GCA_041607595.1 Gemmatimonadales bacterium
AGGTTCAGCAGCACCTGCTCCAGCTGGCTGGGGTCCGCCCGGACCCGCCCGATCTCGGGCGCAAGGACGGTCACCAGCTCCACGTCCTCCCCGATCAGTCGGCGGAGCATGCGCTCCAGGTTCTGCATGAGGGCGTTCAGATCCACCACCTTCGGCTGGAGGACCTGACGACGGCTGAAGGCGAGCAGCTGGCGGGTCAAGGCCGCGGCCCGGTTGGCCGCCTGCAGGATCTCCTCGATGTCCGACCGATGGGGGTCGTGGGTGGGGAGGTCGGCGAGCAGCAGCTCCCCCGTGCCCAGGATCGCCGTCAGCACGTTGTTGAAGTCGTGCGCAATCCCCCCCGCCAGGCGGCCCACCGCCTCCATCTTCTGGGCCTGGGTCAGCTGCTCGAGGAGCCGCTTCCGGTCGGTGATGTTGACGTGGGTTCCGATCATCCGGGTGGCCCGGCCCTCGGCGTCGCGCGCCACCACCCGCCCGCGATCCAGGACCCAGAGCCACCGCTTCTTTCCGGTCCGGACCCGATACTCGCTCTCGAACGCCTCCGCGCTTCCCTTCAGGTGCACGGCGAGGGCCACGGTCACGCGGGGCCAGTCGTCCGGGTGGATGATGGCCCGCCAGGTGGCCTGGTCGGCGGCCGGGGCCTCTGGGTCGAGTCCCAGCTGCTCCGCCCACCCCGGCGTGAGGTACATCCGCTCTCCCACGATGTCCCACTCGTACACCGCGGCATCCGCCGCCTCCAGCGCCTGGGCCAGCCGCTCCTCGCTCTCCCGCAGGGCGATCTCGGCGAGCTGCCAATCGGTGATGTCCCGCGCGACCCAGATCACCGTCTGGGCGTCCACCGGTGCGATCGCCGCCTCGAACCACACGTTGCGTCCCTCGAGCGGAAGCTGGTAGCTCGCCGTGATGCGCTCCCCGGTGGCGAGCGACCGCTGGATGTGCTCCATGAAGAACTCGCCGACGGGCGGGGGCAACGTGTCGGTGACCCGCTTGCCGATCCGGGACTCGATCGGGGCGTAGAGGAGGCGGGGGTTGGAGGAGACGATCTTGCGGTAGCGACCCTCGTGGTCGAACACGATCACGATGTCCGGCATCGCCGCCAGCAGGGCGCGTAGCTCTGCCTCGGAGTGCCGCAGCGCCTCGGAGGCGTGGAGGGCCGGACTGTCGGTCATCGTTCCCCCAGAGGGTCGAGCGGAGTGCGGGGCGGCCTCGGGGTGGGCCGGACTGCCTCGCCCGGCCAGGGGCCGGGTGCCGGAATCGCGCCAGTCTGCCTGGGGGGAAGGCGAGCGACCCGGTCGGCGAGCAACCCGTAATCAACCATGCCCCGGCGTGGTTCGCCAGACTATCAATGGGTGAGGTGGTGCGGGTCCTCGCCGGCCGCGGCGGCGAACCAACGCTCGAGCAAGAGCCGGAGCGCCGGGGACGGAGCGGCGTCGAGATAGGCGCGCCGGATGCGGTCCCAGTGGGCGATAGCACGGTCCGCCGCTGCGGCGTATCGGGTATGGTCGCCGTGGCGCTCGGCCGTCCGCATCGCGTCGACCGACATGCGGATCGCCTCGCGGTCGGCCGCCACCCGGTCGGGGAAGCCCAGCGCCGGGTCGTGCTCCACCTGCGCGCCCAGGCGGGGGAGGGCGCCGAACGACTCACCGAGCGCCAGGCCCAAGGTCCGGGCTCGTCTAGCCCGGACGGGGTCGGCCAGGGCCTCGGCCGAGGGGGGGCGGAGCCCGGTCGCGACGAAGGGAAGGCCGGGATGGTCCGGCGCGAACGGCCCGGCCGGGTTCGGCGGCTCGAGCCACACGTGCACCATGGCCATCTGGGCCTCGCCCGGCGTGCCGCCGAGCGCGGCACAGTCCTCGGCGCCGTGGGCAAGTGTGAAGCCGAGCTCCGGGACGCCCGCGCAGGGATGGTGGACGTGCCAGACGTCCGAGGGGCCGTCGAATCCCTCCGGCGCGGCGGCGCCCGAGAGCTGCGTCATCGCGTAGGCCACGCCGACCAGCCGCTCGCCGCCGGGGAGGGGATAGAACATCAGGAAGGCCGGCCGGGCCGGATCCAGCTCGGCCATACGCAGGTGCCGCTCGTTGATCCAGTGCTCGCCCACCACCGGGTTCACGTCGCTCCCGATCGCCCGGGGGACCAGTCGGCGGTAGCCCGCCGCCAACGCGGCCCGACGGGTGCCCAGACGGCTCGCCGCCCGCTCGGCCGCCTCGAGCTGCGAACGGGCCGCGGCCGAGAGCCCGTCCGCCGGGGTCTGGCTCCAGCCGGTCGCCGCGGCGCACAGCACCACGCCCGCCAGGATCAATCCCGGCGGGCGTGCGCGCATCACGATCCTCCGGACGCTACGGCCGCCAGCTGGGCTGGCCGTCGTTCCGGTCGAGATTGGAGACCAGCACCCGCTCGGACAAATAGGTCTGGGCCCGGGTGGTCGGCTTGATCGTGTAGATGCCCTGGCCGCCGCCGGCCGAGCCGACGATCACGATGTTGGCCCCGTCGGGCGACCAGTCCGGCGTCGCGTCCGACCGGCCGACGAAGAATCCGCTCTCGCCGGTCAGCTGCTGGACTCCGCTCTCGTCCCCGTCCGCGGGTACGATGAAGTAGTTCAGGTTCGAGCCCTCGACCTGGAAGTCGTCCCGGACAAACACGACCTGGGAGTTGTCCGGCGAGATCGTCGGATGGCTGTCCTCGTCGAACCCGGCCGGCTTGGTGAGCTCCTTGAGACCGGTCCCGTCCCGGTTGATCCGGTAGAGCTGTTGGTCGTTGGTGGTCGAGTTGATCGCGCTGAACACCAGGAACGCGCCGTTGGGCGACCAGGTCAGCTCGAGCACCTGCAGGGAGTCCGCCCCCAAGACCAGGATCGGGGCGAGCGGCGTGACCGACGTGCCGTCGAAGTTCATGGTGTAGATCTGGCTTACGGTCCTGCTCAGGAGCGAGTCACGCACCATCGCGATGCGGCCGATGGTCAGCCGGTCCCAGGCGAACGCGCCGGAGCCGGTGAGCCTGGAGTCGATCACGTCGCCCAGGAAGCGCTTTCCGGCGCCGTCGGCGATGCCGTCCAGCCCGCCGATGGGCCCGTCCACGTTGGACACCACGCAGACGTCCTGGTCCTGCGAGAATCCGTCGCCGCACTCGAACGCGAGGTGCTTCCCGTCCGGGCTGTACTTCGGCCGCCGGGTGCTGGTGTCGGTGATCGAGGTCAGGTGCGCGATCTGGCTCCCGACGGCGTCGGTCACGTGGAGCTGGAGCGGATCGCCACCCTGCGCCCGGGCGGAGTAGGTCACCCGCTGCCCGTCCGGGGACCAGCGCGGGTTCACGTCGTCGAAGCTGTTCCCCTCCGTGGTCACGTTGACCCGGCCGGTCCCGTCCGCGTTGGCCCGGTGGATGCCGCGCGGCGGGGCCTGGCCGGCCGAGTCGCCCCGGAAGAGGAGCTGGGTGGGCCCGGCGAGCGTGGCGGTCACCGTCGCGGTCTGGGTGATCGCGACCGGGCCTCCGTCCGTCACCGTCGCCGAAATCACCTTGTCGCCCGGCGTGGTCGCGGTGATCGAGCCGGTGGTGACGCCGCTCGCGTTGGTCTGGGCGGCGGGTTGGGTGATGTTGACCCCGCCCCCGGTCTGCCCCAGGGTCACGGTCTTGTTGGCCACCGGGTTCCCGCCCGCGTCCCGCGCGGTGACGGTGATGGTGGAGCTGGCGACCCCGTCCGCCGCGATCGTGGTGGGCAGGGCGGTCACGGTAGACGTCGTGGGCGAGGTCGGCCCGGTGCCCAGGGTAATGGCGTTGGACACCGCCGGGGTGAGGATGCCGGCCGCGAACTGCAGGGTGTAGGAGCCGGTCGGGCCGGTGATCGCGAGCCCGCTGAACGTCGCGGCGCCGCTCGCGGCCGTGGTGGCGGTCGCATTGGCCAGCGTCCCGGAGGGGCCGGATTGGATCGTGGCGGTCACCAGGACGCCCGCCTGGGCCACCGGGTTCCCGTTCGCGTCCTGGATCTGGGCCACCGGCTGCGTGCTCAACGCCACGCCGGCCTGGCCGGTGGGCGAGGGCTGGGTGGTGAGGCCCAGCTTGGAGGCCACGCCGGCGGTGCCGCTCGCGTTGAACGTCACCGGGCTGCCGGTGAGTCCGGTCGCGGTGGCCACCACGGTGTTGTTGTTGGTCCCCACCGTGGGCCCGATGGTCCAGGAAGTGAGGGCCGCGATGCCGCTCGCGTTGGTGCTCACCACGGCCGGCGAGATCGGGACGATCGCGCCGCCGCCCTGGGTGAGCGTGAAGGTGACGCTCACGCCGGCCACCGGGTTGCTCTGCCCGTCCCGCACCACCACCGTGGGCGGCTGGGACACGTTGGTGGCCACCGTCGCGGACTGGCTCACGGCCGAATTCGCCGCGATCTGCGTGGCGGGGCCGGGGCCCACCGCGATCGTGCCGGACGTGGCGCCGGCGAGCGGGGGCGAGGCGAACCCGAGGGTCCGGTTCCCGACCGCGCCGGTGATGGAGAGGTCGGTGTAGGTCGCACGGCCGGCCGTGTTGGTGACCGCCGTCGGGTTGCCGCCCAGGGTGCCGCCGCCGGTCGCGATGGAGGCGAGCACCGACACGCCGGCCGTGCTGACCGGGTTCCCGCTCGCGTCCTCCAGCTGCACCTGCGGCTGCTGGGCGAAAGGCACACTGCTGGAGGCGCTGCTGCTGGGCTGGACCGCCACGCCCAGCCGCGCCGCCGGACCGGCCGAGACGGTGATCGTGCCGGAGGTCGCGTCCGAGAGGCCGCTCGAGCTGAAGATCAGAGTGCGCGGGCCCACCAGGCCGCTGATCGCGAGGTTGGTGAAGACCGCGAGCCCGGCGGTGTTGGTGTTGACGGTGAGCGTGCCGCCCAGGGTGCCGCCGCCGGTGGCGATCGCCGCGGTGACCGGGACGCCCGCCTGGGCGACCGGGTTGCCGGAGGCGTCCTGCAGCTGGATCGTCGGCTGCTGCGGGAAGACCACGCCGGACTGGACCGCGGTGGAGGGCGGGGTGGCGATGGCCAGGCGACCGGCGCCGCCGGCGAGGCCGCTGGCGGAGAAGATCACCGGGCTCCCGATCAGTCCCGAGACGCGCGCCTCGACCGTGTTGGGGCCGACGGCCGGCCCGAGGGTCCAGGAGCCGAGCGTGGCCACGCCGGAGGCGTTGGTCTGGATCGGCGGCGTCGGGCTCACCGACCCGCCGCCCAGGGTCACCACGAAGTCCACCCCGACCCCGGAGACCGGGTTGCTCAGCGCGTCCGTCACCAGCACCGAGGGCGCGACGGGGACGGGAGCCCCGGCCGTGCCGGACTGGGTGATCGCGCTGTTGGCCGCGATCCGGGCCGCCGCGCCGGCCACGCCGGTGGCGCTGAACACGACCGGCGCGAGGCCGGTCACGCTGGCCTCGAAGGACTGGAGCCCGAGCGGGGTCCCCAGCGTGGCAATGGTCGCCGCCTGGCCCTGGGCGTTGGTGATCACGACGGGGTCTCGCACCGCGCCGCCGCCCGTCAGCGTCCGGAAGCTCACCGGCACGCCGCCCACGCCGAGGTTGTCCGACCCGCGCACCTCCACCACGAGGGGCTGGAGGGCGCTGCCCACTGGGCCCGTCTGGTTGTTCCCCGAGACGATGGCCAGCGCCGACGGCGCCGGCACGAAGTTGAGCGTGGTCTGGTCCTGGACGCCGGTCGGGGTCCGGGCCACGATGGTCACCTGGCCGCGGGTGGCCGGCGCTTGCACCAGCCCCTGCGCGTTGACCACCGGTGCGCCACTGGACCTCCAGCTGGCGTAGAACACCGGGACCGGCGTCCCCTGTGCGTCTTGCGCGAGGAGCTGCAGCTGCAGCGACCCGCCCAAGGTGAGGAACGAGTCCCTCGGCGTGATCCGTAGAGTCGTGACCTGCGCACCCGGTCCCACGTAGGTGAGCGGGATCTGAGGAGGCTGATTCGTCCCGGCATCCCCCGCGCGCACGACGACGGTGATCGTGCCGGAGAAGAGCAGCTGCGTCCCGGCAAACATCCGGAGCGTGGCCTGGAGGGTCTCGGCCTGGGCCCGCAGTGGAATGCGGAGGGCCACCCGCACGGCCGCGGAGTCGAGCGAGAACGGCACCGTCGTGTCCACCACGGTCTCCTGGGGCGGGCGCACGACGGTGATCTGGATCCGGTCGACGGCGAGGTTGATCGCCGCGAGGTTGGTGCCCGAGGAGAACGTCGGTTGGAGTCGCAGGACCCCTGTGCCGGGGCCGGATGGTGCGGACACATCCTGGGTGCACGTGGCCAGCACCAGGGCGATGCCCGCCGCTCCCAGACTGTGGAGGAAGCGGCTCGTGCGCGAGACGGGGGTGGGCCCGGAGTGCATTGGCGTCACAGGGGTCGAGGACGAAGGGTTCGGGGCCAATTGAGGGGTTCCCGGCAACGGTGTCAAGAGTTGTGCCCCAACGCGCCGGCCGGGAGGCGCCCTCCAAGTCTAAGGATAGGGCCTCTCTAGTCGCGGTGATCGAAGACCCCGGCGCAGGGCCGGGGTCCGGTGTCGGGTTTCGTTCGGTATCTGGCGAGCCCCCGGGAGAGCGAGTTCCTCGCCCGTCCCGGGGGTGGGTGGGCTGGCTAGCGACCCGGCCGGCGGAGCCGCGAGAGCGACCAGGCTGGGACCGCCAGGAGCGCGCCGAGCGCCACCGCGAGCAGCGGAGCCGACCGGCTGTCCCGCTCGGTGCCCCGGGCCATAGACCGGAGCGCGGCGTCGATGTCGTCCGGGGTCACGGGGCGGGGGACCTGGAAGTCCTGATGGGCGCGCGAGGGGACGCGGACGGATCGGACGTCGCCGTCCGCTCCGACGCCGACCAGCGCGGTGGCGCCTCCGTGCCCGTCCTGGACCGTGATGACCAGGAGCCAGGTGCCCTTCTCCGGCCAGGTGCGCCGGAGGGCCAGGACGCCTTCCCGCGAGGTACGGCCGAGGTCGAGGAGGATCTCGCGGCGCCGCCCGTCCACCACCCCGATCGCCTTGGCCTCGACGCCGAGGTGACTGGCGCGGTCGTGGTGGAAGGTGTGGATCAGGAGGAATGCGCCCCGCGTCGTCCGATCGAGTGGGTTGGCCGGCAGCTCGATCGAGATCCAGGGCGGCCCCGCCTGGACCGGCGGGGCGGTGGTGAGGAGCAGCGCGGCGGCGAGCAGCGGGAGCGCGGGTGGACGGCGGGACATGGTGGCCTCCGGGGCGATGGGTCTGCGGTCGGCGAGTCTCGGTTGGTGAGACGCCGGCCGGAGCCCCGGGGTTGAAGCGCTCAGGGCGACTGCAGGGTCACGTTGCCCCTGAAGGTCCGCACGGTCACCCCGGCCCCACCCACGCCGGTGACGATGTGGAGCTCCGAGCTCTTCGTCGTGCTGCTCGCCTGCGGGCGCTGCGCGGTCAGGCCGTTCCGGATCGTGCCGGCGATGGAGGTGACGTCCCACTCCGCGTCCGTTCCCTGGGGCACCCGGATCTCCACCGGTCCGCTGTGGCTCTCGAACAGGTAGCCCCCGCCGCGGTCGAGGCTCCCCTGGAAGGCGATGGCGCCGGTCACCGTGTCGAGCCGGCCCCGCCCGAAGCGCGATCCGGAGACCTCCGTCACGCCGCTCACGTTGGAGACTACGAGATCCTCCACCGCCGATCGGACGACGACGGCGCCGCTCGCGGTCTTGAGTCGGACCAGGGTCACCGACTCGGCTTGGATCTCGAGGTTCCCCTCCATGGACTCGGCGTAGACCTGGCGCACCCGCTCGCCCTCCACCCGAACGCGCCCGCTCACGGTGTAGAGATCCAGGGATCCCGTCACCCGGCTCACCTCGATGTCCCCAGTGGCGGTCTTGACCCAGACGATCGCGCGTGCGGGCACTCGGATGTCGAGCAACACGCCGGGCGTCGCCGGACCGTCGCCGTCCACGCCGAGCTTCACCCCCCGCTCGCCGCCGCCCATGAAGAAGCGGCCGGCCGCAGGTGGCACCGTTCCGGTGACGGCCACGGTGTCGCGGTCCCATCCGGTGATCCGGATGCGCCCGGCGAGGGCGTGGACCCGGATCGACGCGTCGGGGCGCGCGGGGAGGCTGCGGTCCACCGCCTGGGCCAGGAGGGGTGTGGCGGCGCCGCAGAGGGCGAGGGCGAGGACGGAAAGGCGCATGGTCGAGGTCCGGGATCAGCTCTGGGTGAGGGTGCGCACCGCCTGCTCCAGGAGCGACACCTTGCGGCGGTGCGCGGACCAGAGCAAGGCGGTGAGCGCCGGGTTCGCCGGGTCGGCGGCGAGGGCGGCGCGCGATTCGGCGATGGCGTCGTTGATGACCGCAAGATTGCGTTCGAGGGTCTCCACGGTGGCGGGCGCCAGGGCGCTCCGCTCCTCCTCGAGCACCCGGGAGAGCTCGCGCGCCGCATCCAGATAGCTCGCCTCGAGGGTGAGCGTGCCGGCGGAGAGCCGCTCCGCGGCCGGCGGGGTCCGTCGGAGCAGCAGGGCGGTCCCCCCCGAGCTCGCGACCATCAGGAGGACCGCGGCCGCGGCCAGCCAAACGGCGCGCCGCCGTCGGATGCCTCGCCGCAAGTCCTCGCGCGGCGCCAGCCGGTCGGCGATCCCGGGCCAGAGATCCCTGGGAGGGCGCAGGCTCGGCGGGAGCGCCTCGGCGGCGTCCCGCAGGGCGCGGAGATCGCCCAACGACGCGCGACACGCGTCGCACGCCGCCAGGTGGCGCTCCAGCGCCTCCCGCTCCGGGACGCCGGCCGAGCCTTCGAGATAGGCGTCGAGCCCCTGGATCGCCTGGGCGCAATTCATCTCGTCAGGACCTCCCGGAGGAGCCGCCGCGCCCGGAACAGCTGGGCCTTGGACGTCCCTTCGGCCACGCCGAGCATCGTTGCGATCTCCCCATGTCGATATCCCTCCACATCGTGCAGCACGAACACCGTGCGGGCGCCATCCGGCAGGGTCTGGAGCGCCCGCTCCAGGTCCACCGCCAGCCCCGGCGTCGCGGCCCGGGCGGGTGCGGGGGCGTCGTCCGTGTCGATGAACCGTCGGGCCCTTCGCGCGAGGGAGCGCCGGCTCGACAGGACGACGTTGACCGTCAGGCGGTGGAGCCAGGTCGAGAACGCGGCCTCGCCCCGGAACCCCTCCAGGGCCTCCCACGCGCGGACGAACGCATCCTGGGTCAGCTCCTCGGCCCTCGCCGCATCCCGCTCCAGCCGGAGGCAGAGGGCGTAGACCCGGCCGACGTGCTCTTCGTAGAGCAGGCGGAACGCCTCCGCGTCCCCCGCCTGGGCCTTCCGCACCAGCTCCATCACGGCCGTCACCCGGCCGCGCGGCGGGCGGCCGGGAGCGGTCGCCCGGAGGAGGATCGGCGGCGGTGGGTCACGTGGTTTGGATGCCGCCTCGGGGTGGAGGGTTGGGATGCGGCTTCCGACCCATCCGGCGCTGGATGGGTCATCGGGGTCCGCCGCGAGGTCCGCCGCGGCGGCTCATCTCTCCGGCTCGAGGCTCGGATGCGCTCGCGATGCCCCCCCTCACGACGACGGCAGGCCACGTCCTGGGAGTACTTCGTGTCGGTGGGGCTCGGCTACACCTTCGGCTCGATCCACAGCACAGCCGGGAATCCCCGATTCGGCGAGGGCGCGGGCTGCGTCTTCTTCGTAGTCACTCCTCGCCCCCGGCGTGGTCCAGCACCTCGCGGATCTTCGCGGCGAGGGCGATGGGCGAGAAGGGCTTCTGCAGGAAGGCGGTGCGCGGATCGAGCCCGCCCCGCGGGGCCAGCGCGTTCTCGGTGTAGCCTGACATGTAGAGCACCTTGATCTCGGGCCGCGCGGCCCGGATCTCCTCCGCCAGCTTCGGCCCGCTCATGCCCGGCATGATCACGTCCGTCACCAGCAGGTCGATCGGGCGGTCGTAGCGCCGGGCCACTTCCATCGCCTCCAGGCCGTTCTGGGCGTCCAGGACCGTGTATCCGTGGCTCTCCAGGATGCGGCGGGTGAGTGTGCGGACGGATTCCTCGTCCTCGGCCAGGAGGAGCGTCTCCGTCCCGGGGCCGGGGCGCGGCAGCGTGGGGGCGGGTGCGGCGCCGGCGGCCATCGGGAGGCGGGGAAAGTAGAGCTTGAAGGTCGTGCCGTGGCCCAACTCGCTGTACACGTAGACGTAGCCGCCGCTCTGCTTCACGATGCCGTAGACGGTGGCGAGGCCCAGCCCGGTCCCCTTTCCCTTTTCCTTGGTGGTGAAGAACGGCTCGAAGAGGTGGGCCTTGGCATAGGAATCCATCCCGGTGCCGTTGTCCGACACGACCAGGCGGACGTAGTCCCCCGGAATGAAGGAGACGTGCTCGTGCGCGTAGCTCTCGGTGAGCGTCAGGGCGGCGGTCTCGATCGTGAGCCGGCCGCCGTCCGGCATGGCGTCGCGCGCGTTGAGGATCAGGTTCAGGAGAACCTGCTGGATCTGGCCCGGATCCGCCTTCATCGTGCCGAGCTCGGCGTCCAGCACCGTCACCAGCTCGATGTCCTCTCCGATCAGGCGCCGCAGCATGCGCTCGAGGTCGACGACGATCTCGTTGAGATCCAGCACGCGGGGCTGGAGCACCTGCCGGCGGCTGAAGGCGAGGAGCTGGTGGGTCAGGGCCGCCCCGCGGTTGGCCGCCCGCTCGATCTCCTCGATGTCCATCCGGAACTCGTGGTCCGGATCCATGCTCTCGAGCAGGAAGGTGGCGTACCCGGTGATGGCCATCAGGATGTTGTTGAAGTCGTGGGCCACCCCGCCGGCCAGCCGCCCGACGGCCTCGATCTTCTGGGACTGGCGCAGCTGCTCCTCCAGCTGGGCCCGCTGGCTCACGTCCCGCTGGGTGGTGACGAAATGCGTGATCTCTCCGTCTTCGGACCGCACCGGAGCCACGTGGACCTCCGCCCGAAACTCGGTGCCGTCCTTCCGGCGTTGGATCAGCTCGCCGGAGAAGGCGCGGCCCTGGCGAAGATGGATGCCGAGCCGCTCCAGCGTGCCGGGGTCGGTATGGGGGCCATTGAGCAGCGAGCCCGGGCGGCCCAGGATCTCGCTCGCCGTGTACCCGGTGATGCGGCTGAACGCGGGGTTCACGTACACGATCGCTGGGCCGTCCCCGGCCAGCTCCGCGGTGGAGATCATGATCGCGTCGGTGGCCTGGCGCACGGCCGACTCTAGCAGCCGCAGCGTCTCGCCGGCCTGACGCCGGCTGATCGCCTCCGCCAACAGGTTGGCGACCGACTCCAGGAAGTGGACGCCGTCCGGCGTGAAGGACCCGGCCTGCCTGGCGTGGGCGGACAACACGCCGAATGGACCCCCCTGGCCCGCGATCACCACGCCGGCCGCGCTGCGGAGCGCATCCGGCTCCGCCGACGGGTCTGGTGCGAAGCGGCGCTCGGCGTGCACGTCCTCCGAGACGACCGACTCCCGTCGCCGCAGCACGAAGCCTGACATCGTCTCTGCCGTGGCCGGGAGACGGGCGGTGCCGATCGCGTCGTAGCTCCAGCCCACACCGGCGCGGACCAGCATCTCCTCGCCGTCGGGCAGGAGCTCGAGGACCTCGACTCGCTCCGCGCCGAGCCCGCGGGCCACCAGCCGGACGGCCGCGTCCATCAGGGTCTCCATCGGCGCGCCGCTCAGCGCCTCCTGGCCCAGCTGGGCGACCGCCGCGTGCTGGCGAGCGTAGGCTCGGAGGCGCGCCTCGGCCCGGCTCTGGTCCTCCGTCCGGCGGTGCTCGGTGAGCGCCATCCGGACGGTGAGGGGCAGCCGGGCGAGCCGCTCGCGGAGGACGTAGTCGAAGGCACCGGCCCGCAGCGCATCGACCCCCGCGTCCTCCTCCAGGGCGTCGGTCACGACGATGACGGGCGCCTCGATGCCGAGCCGGCGGAGTCCGGACAGCGCCTCCAGCCCGCGGGTGTCTTCGGTGCGGAGTGCCAGGATCACCACGTCGAAGGAGGGCTGCTCCCGCCGCGTCGTGGGAGCCAGCGCGTCGAGCGCGGCGACCTGGGTGGCGTCGACCCGGAGGCCTTCGTGCTCGAGCTCCCAGAGGGCGTGGTCGGAGTCCTCTCTTCGCCCGACCAGCAGGAGCCGGAGGCCGCGCTCGCCGGTCAACCGGCACCCCGCGGCGCGGCGGGTCGGTCGGGGAAGCCGGACAGGGCGGCCACCAGCTCCTCCACCCGCCGGCGCTGCTCGCTCAGCTGGAGGGCCACGTCATCCGCCCGCCGCCGGAGGTCCTGGCGCAGCCACGCCTGGCGGATGGCGATGGCCAGCGCGCTCGCCAGCTCGGCCGAGATCTCCTCGTGCTCGGGCGTGAACGCGGACCGGCGCGCCGATCCCAGGTTGACCTCCCCGATCAGCTCGTCCCCCACCACCAGCGGCACCGTGAGCACGCTCCGCAGGCCGGCCGAGCGGAGCCGCTCGAACATGGGATGCGACGGCGTCACCGCGTCCAAGTCGGGCGTGTAGCGCACCGGGCCCTGGCCCAGCGTCGCGAGGGGTGAGAGATCCAAGAGGGCGACCCGATCCCCCGGCCGGGGCAGAGACGGATGGTCGCCCACGCCGGCCGCGACGATCCCCTCCCCCGCGTCGAAGTCGAACAGCACGAGATCGGATCGCTCGCAGGGGACGAGCTCACGCAGGTGGGCGAGCGAGGCCGCGGCGATCGCCTCCGGAGACTCCTCGCCCAGGATGGCTTGCTCGATGTCCCGGAGCGCGGTCAGCCGATCGGCGTACCGGTGGAGTCGATCCTCGACTTTCCGGCGCTCGGTGACGTCCGTGACCATCGCCAACGTGGCCACGAACTCCCCGGCCGGACCGCGCACCGGGCTGGTCGAGACGATCGCCCAACGCTCGGTCCCATCGATGCTGCGGAAGCGGAGGTCCTCCGGCATCGTACCGCCGGTGGCGAAGCCGGGCCCGGCGAGGTGGGCCTCCGCTGCGGGGCGCGAGGCGACGTCGAGGAACTCGTAGATCGGACGGCCCAGCACCGCGTCGGTCGTGCAGCCGACCAGGGCGGCCATCCGCCGGTTGGCGTAACGGCAGGTACCGAGCTCGTCCAGGAGGCAGATCCCCTCCTGGGCCGTCTCCACGATGTTGCGGAACCGGTCCTCGCTCTCCCGGAGCGCGGCCGAGCTCTTCTCCAGGCGTCGCTCCTTGTCCTCGTAGGCCGAGGCGTGGCTGACCGACGCGGCCATGAAGCCCGCGATGAGCTGGAGCACGTGTGTGTCCTGCTCGGTGAAGGAATGCGGGTCCGGCGAAACGACCGTCAGAACGCCGATCGGCTCCGCCCCATCCAGGAGCGGCACGGCCAGGAGCGAGCGCACGCCGACTCGGCGGGTTGCCTCCCGGTTCACCAGCGGATCGGTCTCGGTGTCGTCGCTGCGCATGATCCGGCGGGAGGTCACCGCGCGTCCCGAGAGGCTGCCGTGCAGACTCAGCCGCAGCCCGACGTATCCGGCCACGATCCCGCCGGCCGCGTGAAACACCAACACGTCCTCCTCGACCAGGGCCACGCCCGCGCCCCTGGCACCGGTGAGCGCCTGGGCCCGCTCCACGATGATCTCCATCACGGCCTGGGGCTCGAGCCGGGTGGTCGCGATGCGCTGCTGGGTGTCCACGATCGCGGCAAGGAGCCGAGTGTCCCGTCGCAGGTCCTCTTCGGACGCCTTGAGGTCGGAGACGTCGAGGATCGTCCCCAGGACTCCGACGCGCGCCCCGGTCGGGTCCAGCAGCGGGCCCCAGCTGCTGGTGCACCACCGGTGTCCCCCGCCCGGCGCCAGGATGCGGAAGGCGCCGCCCGCGGTGGTCTCCCCCTCGGCCGCGCGCTGCCAGTGGGGGGCCATCGTCGTGCGGTCGTCCGGATGGCAGAAGTCGATCAGCGGCCGTCCCGCGAGCGCGCCGGTGGAGTGACCGGTGAGCCGCTCGAACGCGGGATTCACGAAGAGCATCCGCTGCGAGAAATCGAAGGCGAACACCGCGCCCTGGAGGCTCTCGGTGATCA